>JAISNI010000002.1 GCA_031276295.1 Treponema sp. | reverse complement strand
TTGCATATTTATACAAAATATCTGATTTTCAGGGCTTTTTTATACATTTAAACTGTATATTTTTGCAATTAATTGCTTAAATATACGGTTTTGGGACGAAGTGCAACAAACTGCTAGACCCACAGGGTTATATGGCATATATTTATTATTATGCGGCGCCGTTGGAACATTCCGCTTTTCTGGGTAAAAATCTCCAATTCGGAATATTTAAGTATCGTCAAAAATGCTTTAACCCTGACCCTGCCCATGGTTATGGCCGGCGCCGCGGCGGCGCTTATCAATAATTTCCCGGTCAAGGCATACCAGGACTGGATGTTAAAACTCTTCGGCGAAGGCTGGCGGAATTTCGGGAGCAGCGTATGGGCGGGGACCCTGGCCATACTTTCCGCCACCATGGTGTTCTCCATCGGCTATAATATGGCGGAACGCTACAACCTCAAGGCCCCCCTCAATGCGGTACACCCGGTCATAACCGGCCTTTTGGCCTTCTGCTGCCTTCTGGCAATTACCGAGCCGGCAAAAAATGATTTTGCTATCCCCTACAACTGGATGGGGATCAACGGCCTGTTCCTGGCCATACTGATCAGCACGCTGTCGGTTAAAATCTTCCTGGCCTTTTACCGTATCCCTTCCCTCAGGATACGCTTCTTCTCGGAAGACGCGGGCAGCACCATGTCCTATGTGTTTGCCGCCATGCTCCCCGGTATATTTACCATAAGCATCTTTGCCTTCTTTAAGGTCTTTATGACGAATGCCGGCATCAGCGATATCCACGCCTTCATTTACACCGCCATTACCCGGCCCTTTACCGGGCTGGGTAACAACCTGGGAACCGCCCTGTTCTATAACGGCATCCGGCATATCCTGTGGTTCTTCGGCATACACGGTTCCAACGCCCTGGGGCCGGTAACCACCGAGATTTACGATTCCGCCATGATGGCGAATGCCGCCGCCGTGGCCGCGGGCAAGCCGCCGCCCTTTATCTTTACCAAGACCTTCTTCGATACCTATATATCAATAGGGGGGGCGGGCAATACGCTTTCCCTCCTTGCCGCGCTTATGTTCACCAAAAAAGGCGGCGGTTCAAAGCGGATCGCCCAAATATCCCTGTTCCCCGCCCTGTTCAACATCAACGAAACCCTGCTTTTCGGCATACCTATCGTGCTCAACCCCATGTATCTTATACCTTTTGTCCTGCTGCCCCTCCTCCTCACCGTAATTTCCTATCTCGCAACCCTTATAGGGCTGCTCCCCATAGCGACGGTGGAAGCGGCCTGGACTATTCCGGCCGTCGTCTCGGGCTACATAGCTTCAGGCTCCGCGGCCGGAAGCATCATGCAGATCTTCAACCTGTTCGTCGGTTTTCTGGTATACCTGCCCTTTGTCCATCTGGCCGAACGGGTCAGAAAGTACCGCTTCGAGGCGGCCTACGGGGAATGGCTGCGGGCGGGGGACAGCAAAGGAAACGTATACCTGACCGACCAGCCGGGCGAGATAGGCTCCATATCGCAGATTATGGCCAACGATCTTCTGGCTTCGATAAAGAAAAACGAACACCTGCTGCTTAAAAACACCCCGAACATTACCTTTATGCTCGATCTGGAAATGAACTTTGTCCTGGGGAGCGAAAAGACCGGGGAATTCCTGGGCTGCACGGAACTGCGGGAGATAATAGGCGCCCCCTTTGCCGCTCTTTTTGGGCATACGATAAGCGCCGAATGGGCCGCTCAAACGGAGCGGCATTACCTGGAACTTATCGAAACCAACCAAAGCGATGAATATGAAGAAAAGGTCGCGCTCTCTTCGGGCAAAGAACTGATCTTCCGGGCGGCCGTTACACCCGCAACGGAACAGGACGGGGTCTGCCGCGGCATTGTGGTCGTCATGACCGATGTATCGGAGCTGTACCGCGCGCGCGAAGAGGCGGAACGCGCAAGCAAGGCTAAAGGCGCCTTCCTTGCAAACATGAGCCACGAGATGCGGACGCCCATGAACGCCATTATAGGGATGACCGCCATAGCCAGGAATTCCGCCGGGGTTGAACGCAAGGATTACTGCCTTACCAAGATTGAAGAGGCTTCCACCCATTTGCTGGGCGTGATAAACGATATTTTGGACATCTCCAAGATAGAGGCCAACAAACTTGAACTCTCCGTTGCCCCCTTTAACTTTGAAAAGATAGTCCGTAAAGCGGTGAATGTCATCAGCTTTAAAACGGAAGAAAAGCGCCTGCGTCTTACCGTTCAGATTGATAAAAATATACCCCCCAACCTGCTCGGTGATGATCAGCGCCTCGATCAGGTGATTATGAACCTCCTTTTCAACGCGGTTAAATTTACCCCCGAAGGGGGAACCATAACGCTCACCGCCGCTTTAATACAGGAAGAAGGGGGAATCTGCTCCCTGCGTGTTGATGTAAGCGATACGGGCATAGGCATCAGCGATGAACAGAAAGCGCGGCTCTTCAACTCCTTTGAGCAGGCGGACAGCAGCACCTCCCGTAAATTCGGCGGTACGGGCCTGGGGCTGGCAATCTGCAAACGAATAGTGGAAATGATGGGGGGCCGAATCTGGGTGGAGTCGGAACCGGGGAAGGGTTCCGTCTTTTCATTTACCTTCCGCGCCGACTGTGCCGAACACAGCGGCGAAGCCCCGGATATGGACCAAGAAGCCGCGCCGGCATATCCGGTAACGCGGAACTTTGCGGGCAGGCGTATGCTCCTTGCGGAAGATGTTGAGATTAACCGCGAAATCATCATCACCCTCCTCGAGCCGACCAACATCACCGTTGACTATGCGGAAAACGGCGCGATAGCCTTACGAATGTTCGCCGCGGCCCCGGACGCCTACGACATTATCTTTATGGACGTGCAGATGCCCGAAATGGACGGCTACGAAGCCACCCGCCGTATCCGCGCCCTGGACGCCGCCAATGCCGCGAAAGTACCCATCATCGCCATGACCGCCAATGTATTCAGGGAAGATGTTGAACAATGCCTTGCCGCGGGGATGAACGGCCATGTAGGTAAGCCGCTGAACATGGAGATCGTGCTCCGTATCCTGGAAAAATACCTGCCCCATTAAATGCAAATACCGATGCAGCAGGATGCCGGACACCCGTCGGTTTTACCCGTCATTTTGTACTTTCCCCGCTATCATAAAATGAAGTATACTATACTTATTAATGAACGCAAAAAAGTTTTTTTTGAAAACAGGAAACTGCAAAAAAATAGCGGCTATCATCGCGCATAATCTGTTACTTCCTTTTGTACCTATTTGTCTGCTGCTGTTCTGTACAACCGGCGATACCCGGCAGAGCCGGGGCGTGGAACTTTCGGCCGCTTACCAGGATATTCCTGATATAACGCAGGACGAGATTGACGCGATTGAGCAACTCAAAGAGAAATACCGGCGTTTTTTTTATGCCTCTCTGGAAAGTTCCGAAGCCTTTATAGAAGAGGACGGAAAGGTAAACGGTTTCAGCGCCCTGTTCTGCGAATGGCTTGAGGATTTTTTCGGCATTTCTTTTGAGATACAAGTCTTTAGCGATGCCGCGCAATTTTACGCCGGCCTTGATTCAGGCATGATGGATTTTACCGGGGACTTTTCCAGGTCATCCCCAAAGTCCGCCCGGTACGTTATGAGTTCCCCCATAGCCGAACGGTACGTTACCGGCCTGTGCTTAAAAAATTCCAGGCCCCTCAATGAAATCCAACGGGAACGGCCCTTGCGCCTGGCGTTTTTGCGCAACGACATAAACGTTACCGAAATGCTTCTAAAAGATAGATTTTCAGTGCCCTATGAAGCATATTGGGGAACCAGCGAGCGTGAATGCCTGGAATTGATTACCCGCGGAACGGTAGACGCGTTTCTTATCAACAGCGCCCTCGCGTTAAGCCCTTTCTGGGACGATCAAAACGACATTGTAGAAAACAAGGCGTTTTCCTCCCTTATCTATCCTGTTTCGCTTGCAACAAAGAAAGCGGAGCTTGCCCCCATTATACACGTTTTGGATAAATACCTGCACCGCAGTACCGCCATTCACCTGGACAATCTATACATCCAGGGACTTAAACAAAACGGCAAGTACAAACTGTACCGGCAGCTTAGCCGGGAAGAAAGGGAATACATTGACGAGCACGTGCGGTGCGGTACGCCGGTCTGGGTGGCAGGCGATACGCATAATTATCCCCTGGAATTTTATAATACCGTCAGCAAAGAATGGGAAGGTATCGCGGTAGATATCGTAAAAAAAATCTCGGAACTGACCGGGCTTACCTTTAAGTGTATAAGCGGACCCAATACCCCCTGGACCGAAGCATTCGACAGGATGGAAACGGGGGAAGCCTCCATGTGCTATTTGTTATTCTATCTCAAGGAAAGGGAAGGCCGCTATCTTTGGGCGGATCAACCGTATCTTATTGATAGGCTTGCATTTCTCTCGCTGTCGAACAAGCCGAATATCGAAGTGAATCAGATACGGTATATGCAGTTGGGAACCGTTGACGGCGTATTATACAAACCTATGCTGTATAACCTGTACCCAAACCAGAAATACCCGTCAAAAATTTATAATTCAATGGACGAAGCATTTAAGGCGCTTGAGAACGGTGAAATAGAACTGTTCCTCACCTCAAGCAACCGCATTTTATATACGACCCATTACCTGCAAAATCCTATTTTTAAAATCACCCTTGTGTTAAGCTCGATAAATACGTCCGTGAACTGTCAATTCGGTTTCAATAAAAACGAAAGGGTACTGCGCAGCATTATCAGCAAAGCCCAGCGTTTTGTTGACACAACAAATATATCCGACCAGTGGATACGGAAGGTCTTTAATTACAAAACCATTAAATTTGAAAACAGGGTACACAGACTCATACTGTCTATGAGCCTGCTTATCAGTGTACTGCTTCTCATCATGGTTTTATTAATAAAAACCGTAAGCATGAAAAAGAACCTTGAACTGCTTGTCCATGAACGTACCGCCGATCTGCGCAAGCAAACCCAGGCGGCTCAAGCCGCCGCGGAAACTACCCGTATCTTACTGGACGCTACCCCTATGGCGTGTTCACTGCGCGAATGGGATAAAAACATCATAGACTGCAATGAAGAAATGATGCGTATGTTCGGCATATCAGAAAAATCCATTCTGATTGAGCAAATTCTCAATTTCTACCCGGAATACCAGCCTAACGGCCAAAACAGCCGCGAAATGATAACGGAAATTTACGAGAAGGTGCTTCAAACAGGCTACATGCGTTTGGAATGGACGTATCTAACCGCCGCCCGGGAAGAACTGCCGACTGAATTGACGCTGGTACGCATCCGGTGGAAAGATTCCTACTGCATAGCGTCTTATGCCAGGGACCTGCGGGAGTATAAGGCTCATTTAAAAAGAATACAGGAAGCCGATAAGCGCAACCGCGATCTGGAAATATGCGCTAAAGTTGCCCAGGTTGCATCAGAGGCTAAAAGCAATTTCCTCGCGTTAATGAGCCACGAGATACGCACGCCCATGAACGCCATCATCGGCATGAGCGATCTGATTCGTACAGACAACATGGATACCGAGCAGTTTGGATTCTTCAACGATATAAAAAAAATGTCCAAGACCCTTCTGCAGATCATTAACGACATTCTTGATTTTTCCAAAATCGAAGCGGGCAAGATGGAATTTTTACCGGTACATTTCAACCTGTTGGATCTCTTTAACAATGTCTGTTCCATGAATTGCTTTATGGCAAAGAATAAGGGAATCAAATTCTATTCCTATTTTGATGACGATATACCGCAAATCGTTTACGGCGACGACAACCGTATACGGCAGATAGCCACCAATCTATTGAGTAATGCCATTAAATATACCGAAGAAGGCTATATTGATTTTAAGATAACAAGGCGCACGGAGGACGGCCAAACCTATACCGCGTTTATTGTTGAGGACACCGGTATAGGCATCAAAGAGGAGAACCTGCAAATAATCTTTGATGCCTTCCAGCAGTTCGATACGGCAAAGAACCGCAGCATCGGCGGAACAGGACTCGGTCTTACCATTACCAAACGGCTTGTAGACATGATGAACGGCAAAATCACGGTAAAAAGCGAATACGGCAAAGGTTCCCTCTTTACCGTACTGCTGCCCCTGCCGGAAGGAGACCCCGATAAGATACAGTACGAAGAATTATCATGTCCGGTCCTCGCAGATGAAAAAGTACGGGTGCTGGTTGTTGATGACAATACCATCAACCTCAAGGTTGCCCTTGCCTATCTGTCCAAGCACCGTATTCATGCGGATACCGCAAAAAACGGCGCCGAGGCTATTCAGAAAGCACGCGAAAAGCGCTACCACCTTATCCTTATGGATCACATGATGCCGGATATAGACGGCATCGAGGCGGCGCTTCGTATCCGCGCCTTACCGGACACATGGTACGGTACGGCGCCTATTGTCGCGCTCTCCGCCAATGTCGTTGAGGAAGCCCGTAGAAAGTTCTTTTCCAACGGTATGAACGATTTCATCCCCAAACCCATCAACGCAAAGGATCTTAACCGGGTGCTTGCGAAATGGCTCCCTCCCGATATGATCGTCCCGGTTCCCAAGCCGGAAACGGAAACGGTTCCGGCTTGCATCCCTGATGATAAGCCTACCGGGGACAGCCCCCGGCAAGCGGCTATCGATCAGCGGGCCGGTATCGCCAATACCGCTCACGATGAAGCGCTCTACAGGATGCTCTTGTCCGATTTTTTTACCAACCACCGTCAGGATATGCGGAAAATAAAGGCCGCCGGGGATGCGGGGGATTCCGAACTGGTCCGCCGGCTTATCCATACGATAAAAGGCACGGCCGGCTTGATAGGCGCAACACGTCTCAGCATGGCGGCCAGGGATGTGGAAAAAGACCTGTATGATGAAAAGACCGTGGAAAACATGCACATTGAATTCAACAAGGTAATAGATGAACTTGCCGAACTTTTATCCTTGCAGGCATAAGGCAGGTATAAAGCAGGTATAAAAATGCGCCTTCAAAAAACCCGCCCTGCTGAGAGCCGTCTATACATTTTTACCGGTTAAATGGTATGCTAGTTACAATATGAGTGATACCATAAGCGATTCGTCCCCCTTTTCTTCCTTTAATTTATCCGGCGCCATGCTTGAAAGCCTTGCCCGTAAGGGCTTTACCGCCCCTACCTCCATACAGAACATCGCCCTTCCCCGGCTTCTTGCGGAAACGGGGCATCTTATTGTCAAAGCCCGGACAGGCACCGGCAAAACAGCCGCGTTCGGCATTCCCCTGATAGAACGGATACGCGCCGGCGGCCATGCCCCGCGGGCGCTCATCCTGACGCCGACCCGCGAGCTTGCGCTTCAGATCTCCCGTGAAATCGCCTCCATCAGTTCAGGGCCCTTCCCCCGGATAACGGCGGTATACGGGGGGGCGTCCATACGGAATCAGATACTTGACCTTAAACGGGGCACGGAAATCGTCGTCGGCACGCCGGGGCGGATCATGGATCTGATGGACAGAAAAGTCCTTGACCTAAGCGCGGTGGACTGGTTCATCCTGGACGAAGCCGATGAAATGCTCGACATGGGCTTTTTTGAGGATGTGGAAAATATCCTTTCGCAGGTTAAACCGGAGCGCCGTATCGCGCTTTTTTCCGCCACCATGCCGGAGGCCATCCTCAAGGTCGTCCGGGAATATATAGGAAATATTGAGATACTCGAGGACAAAGTACAGGAAGAAGAGCGGCCCGCGGTGGATCAGTTCTACATGATCCTCAAACGGGAAGACAAGCTGGAAGCGCTGCGGCGTGTAATCGATTCGGAAGCGGATTTCTACGGCCTTATCTTCTGTGCCACCAAGATTGAAACGGACGAACTGGCCCGCCGTCTTACCGAGGGGGCTTACATGGCGGAAGCCATACACGGCGATCTTTCCCAGGAAGCGCGTGAACGCACGCTGAGGCGTTTCCGCTCAAAGCAGACGCGCATACTCGTAGCTACCGATGTGGCCGCCCGCGGCCTTGACATCGAGCGCCTTACCCATGTGATAAACTGGGACCTTCCCCAGGACCGGGAAACCTACATACACCGCATAGGAAGAACCGGGCGGGCGGGCAGGAGGGGTAAGGCCGTGAGTCTGGCCTTGCCCGCAGAGCGGGAACGGATCAGCCGCCTTTCCCGGAGCATAGAGCGCAGCCTGGGCGGTAAGATACAATGGATGAAGGCGCCGTCGGTAAAATCGGTGATGAAGGCCCTCCGCAGCCGTATCGTTTTGCAGGTTACCGCTTCGCTGCCCGAAATTCCGCCGGTAAACCCGTCCGGGTTACCGGACATACAGGATGCTCCCCCGCAGCCTCTACCCGCGGTTCAAAACACCGCCAACACGGAAGCCGCCGATACATCCCGGCAGGACGCTCTGCTTCCCGCCCAGGGCGATCTTATTACCGCCTCCGATTCTCCCTATGCCGCCAAGGTATGCCGGCAACTGATAGAAAACCTGGGCGCGGAACGGGCGGTAGAAGCCCTTATTACCCTTCATTACGGAGAACTGCTCGATCCTTCCCGTTACGCATCGCTTACCGAATTTGCGGAGATACCCGCCCACGAGGCCGGCAGACGGGAACAGGGCAGGCATACCGGTAATAGCCATGCCGATATTTACGACCGCCGGCGCCGGGGACGCCGCGAACTTAACCCGCGCAAGGCCGGATCGCAGGACGCGGACGACGGGGGCCGCGGAACCAGCCGTGTGTACGTGGGCTTGGGCCTCCGGCACGGGGCAAGCGCGCGGGACGTGGCGGGACTCCTCAGCCGCGCCGGAAACATCCCCGGGCGGCTGGTGGACGCCATCGAAATGAAGGAGTACTGCGCCTTTGCAAGCCTTCCCGCCGACGCCGCCCGCCGTGCGTGCGCTTTTTCCCGCACCGCGCCGGAGGAGACCCCTATCCGGCCCGCGGACGGGAAAAGGCGTTAGCAGTTTGTTGCGCTTTATGCAAAAAATCCACGAAGTGCAACAGGCTGCTAGATGACCGTTGTTTTTAGAATAAAAGGCAGGGCATTTTACTCTTGCACAGTTCCTCACGTATACGCGGCTATACCCCCAGCGCCTTCTTAAAATTCTCCACAACCTCGTCTACCGAAGGCCGGGCATCTACATCGATGAGGATGCCCTTCTGACGGTAAAAGTCGATAAGCGGCGCCGTCTGGGCGCGATACACTTCAAGCCGTTTCTGTACGGCCTCTTCCCTGTCGTCGTCGCGGGTGTAGATTTCCCCGCCGCAGGCATCGCAGACCTTTTCGTTTTTGGGCTTGTTAAAAACGATATGGTAATTAACGCCGCAGTTCCGGCAAACCCTTCTGCCGCCGAGCCTCTCCAGCACGGCTCCGTCGGGAATGTCGAAGTTGACAACCTTGTCCGCGGCGGAAAACGCGGACAGGGCCTCGGCCTGGGGAATGGTACGGGGGAACCCATCCAGGATATAACCTGCCTGGGCATCGGCCTGGGCCAAACGCTCCTTGACCAACTCTATGGTAACCGCATCGTCCACGAGCTTCCCCGCATCAATGACGGCCTTTACCTTGAGGCCCAGCGTGCTTTGGGCGGCAATAGCGGAACGGAAAATCGCACCCGTGCTGATATGGGGCACCTTGAGAAGAGCTACAGCCCTGGCGGCCAGCGTCCCCTTGCCCGCGCCGGGCGGGCCTAAAAAGATAAGTTTCATGTAAAATCTCCTTATTAAGCGTAACTGATTCCGGCAAAAAACTCAAGCCGCGGCAAGAAGCGGCAATTTCCCGCGTTTTTTGTTGCAAAATCCCGCTTTTTTCCAGATTATGCCCGAAAATAGCCCCCACTCATTGACACAGCCCCCCGTTCACGGTGGATAATATCTTATATGAATAATCTTGCTATGGAACTTAATTCTATTTTGGATAATACGGTAACAGGGCGGCTCCTTTCCCGTTTGGGACGCCGCTTGTACTTCCCTAACGGCATCATCGCCCAGTCCGCGGAGGCTAAAATTTCCGCCCATGCCGCCAACGCTACGATAGGAATGGCCTTTAAGGACGGTAAACCTTTAGCCCTCTCGGCGGTTATGGAAAACATGAACGGCTTTAAACCCGATGAAGTGGTGCTATACGCGCCGACCGCGGGGATTGAACAGGTAAGAAACATCTGGAAAGCGTCAATTATAGAGAAGAATACTTCGCTGGAAAACGGGAACATCTCGCTGCCTGCCGTCGTGCCGGGTATTACCGCGGGAATATCCTACACCGCGGATCTTTTTCTGGACGAGGGGCAGACCATTATGGTAAGCGATCCCTGTTGGGATAATTACAACCTTATTTTTTCCGAACGGCGCGGCGCGGAACTTCTGAGTACGCCCTTTTTCAATTCAGGACCGGGCCTCAACATGGCCGCTATAGGTCAGGCCGTGCGTAATATGGCTAAATCCGGCGTGGTCCGCATGATCCTGAACTTCCCCAACAATCCTTCCGGCTATACGCCGACCAAGGCTGAGGCGGAAGGGCTTATCTCCCTTATCCGGGAAATTGCCGAAGACGGGGCCGATGTTCTTGTCATCTGCGACGACGCCTATTTCGGCCTCTACTACGAAAACGATATATACCGGGAATCCCTCTTTGGCCGTCTGGCCGGCCTCCACAAGCGTATCCTTGCGGTAAAAATCGACGGCCCGACCAAAGAGGAGTACGTATGGGGCCTGCGGACCGCGTTTCTTACCTTCGGCTCGCACGGTATGGACGGCTGCCATCACGCCGCCCTCACTAAAAAGCTGATGGGCGCTATACGCTCCTCGGTATCCTGTTCCAATACCTCATCCCAATACCTTATCATGAAAACCCTAGCGGACAAGCGTACCGAACAGGAAAAGACGAAGTACCGTGAACTGCTGGAAGAACGCTACCAGGCCATTAAACGGTTTGTCAGGGATATGCCCAATCATCCGATACTAACCCCTTTGCCGTTCAACTCCGGCTATTTTATGAGTTTTCAGTGCAAGGGCGTCAATGCCGAACTTTTACGGCGGGAACTCCTGTCAAAGCATGGTATTGGGACCATTGCTTTAGGAGAACAGTTCCTCCGTATTGCATATTCCGGCGTGGACCTAGAGAAAATTCCCCTTATGTACCGGATTATCTACAAAACGGCGGAAAGCCTGCTCTAACAAAACGCATGGTTAAAAGGAAACCACGAACCACTCGAAAAGGATCTGTCATGCTTTGATTTCCGGAATTATTCCTGAAAGATGAGCTTGATTTGACACGAACCTCACGAACTTTTGCATGAATTCATGTTTTCGTTCGTGTGGTTTGTGGTTAAATTTCCTTGGGTATATCATTCCACTTAGTATAATCAACCTGCTAGCCGTCGACCAATTGCTTGCCGATTTCGGCCAGTTCGGGCATCGTCGAATAGAGGGGCATATGGCCTTTTGCGTCTCTTTTATCAAGCTCTACCAAAACAACAAAGAGCTCGTTTACAAGATCGGCAAAAAGTTTCAAATTAGATGTCAAATTATTTACCGCCATATCCCGCAGAACCTTATCCGGCCCGGACGAACTGCTGGTGGCGCCGACACGGTTCCGCAGTCCCGGTACCAGCTCGCGGCGGACAATGTCGACAAAACGAGCCGCGGCCGCTACCTGATGATACAGCTCGTCCAGATGGAAACCTTCATACCGGTATTGTTCTAATTTTTCCGTAAGGATCTCGATTAAATCCCACGATTGCTTTTCCAACGGCAGTTGAAGCAAGGCGGGACGTATAAAGCGGTTGGCTATATTCGTCCGGTAATGTTCACCGATTCGTTCTATTAATCTGATTACTTGGGCATCTCTAACCTGCATACATTTATTATACTTTTCCATGAAGAAATATACAAGCCGATGGTGAATAAATAATGTAAATTCGGGAGGATGCAAAAATTTTGAGGGAACCGCTAGCAGCCTGTTGCACTTGTGGATTTTTTGCATATTCATGCAAAAAAATCCCGATAATCGGGGCTGCTTATGCAATTTGCAAGGTATAAAAATCCACTTTCGTGAATTTTTATACGATTTTGCGCTGAAGCGCAACAAACTGCTAGCAGACAATGAAACTGAAATAACGTAGCGCTTGGAGTGCCACGGAGTTCTCTCCGCAGGGGCCCGTTTCCTTTGATTCCCTACCCTGATCAAATCATCCTGTCAAGGCTATTTAAATAATATAATGGGCTGTTTAATTGCCATAAAAAAATTCCGCTTTTGCTTTTTTATCGTTATTTTATAAAAAATGGCAAAATTTATTTAAAAATAGTGGTAAAATTCCCATCAAAACAACCTAAACGGGGTGAATTTGGTAGCACATTATCTTTAACGCCGATTATTACATTATATATCGGGCTGTATTATCGCTTATTTTAAAATTTGGATTTAATATGAGTAACGTGGAAGAGGCAAGTGTTGTTCAGATTTTTGCAAAAAATCTTTTTAATTATCGAAAACAAAGGGGATTTTCACAATACGATCTGGCAAATTTAACCGGTATCAGTAGACGTATGATATGTCAATACGAGAATAAGGGGACAATCCCCCCGGGTGATAGATTACAGGCTCTTGCGGACGCGCTGGAAATTCCGGTTAGTAAATTATTTGAAAATAATACCGGCGTCATAGACCATACGGGCGGTATAACGGATATCGACCCCCGCAGCGTGAAAAAACTGCGGGACATTCTGTCCCTGCCCGTGGAAGATCGGAACGATTTATACCGTATTTTGAATAAAATGCTTCGAAAAAACCAGCTTGAAAAGCAAAAATCCGTTCCACTACCCTGAATCCATTCAGTATATAAGGTTAATTTTGTCTCCGAACGGCCCGCTGATACGGCGGCCGTCGTACTATGGGCGCTTTGAGGTTTGACCGTGAAAAAAAGAGTTGTTGTTACCGGCGGAGGGGTGATCAGCGCCCTAGGGAATGAATGGCCGGATATTCTGGCTAAACTCCGGGCCGGAAAAAATTGTGTGCGCAGGATGAACGACTGGGATATATACGAGAAGATGAATACCCGGCTGGCCGTACCGGTTGATTTTACCATGCCCAATTTCCCGCGGAAGAAGATACGGGGTATGGGCCGGATTGCCCAAATGGCCCTTGTTTCCGCCGATACCGCGCTCAGACAGGCAGGTCTTGCCGATTCGCCTGAACTGAGGGGCGGCCGGTGTGGCATCGCATACGGTTCCTCCATGAGCAGTATTGAATCCGTTCTGGATGTCTACAGTATGCTGGTTCTAAAGGACATGAAGAACATGAGCGCTACGACGTATATACGCGGTATGCCCCAGACCTGCGCGGCTAATCTCGAAGTATTCTACAGCCTGACGGGCAGGCTCATCACCACCAACACCGCCTGTACGTCGGGGAGCATGTCTATCGGCCTTGCCTACGAAACCATACGGAACGGCCTTCAGGATATCATGATAGCCGGAGGCGCCGAGGAAATGAGCGCGGTAAACGCGGCAATTTTTGACACGCTTTTTACGGCAAGTACAAAAAACGATACGCCGGAACTGAGTCCTGCCGCTTACGATAAAAACAGGGACGGCCTTGTGGTAGGGGAAGGGGCCGGAACGCTCATTCTGGAAGAATACGAACATGCGCTTAAGCGTGGCGTACCTCTTTACGCGGAGGTTGCGGGCTTTGGTACCAATACCGACGGAACCCACATTACCCAGCCGAACCGCGCTACTATGGCTATCGCGCTGGAGCTGGCCCTTAAAGACGCGGGGATAGATCCGGCCCTTATCGGTTATGTGAACACCCACGGAACCGCCACTGCTTCCGGGGATATTGCCGAAAGCTGGGCCACCTACAACGTATTCAACCGCTCCGTTCCCGTTTCTACCCTGAAAAATTACATAGGCCATACCCTCGGCGCCTGCGGGGTGATTGAGGCATGGCTTTCCATCAATATGATGAACGAAAGATGGTTCTCCCCAAACATCAACCTGCGGGAACTCGATCCTCAATGCGCTCCCCTGGACTATATCACCGGCATAGGGCGCGAAATTGACACAGAGTACGTCATGTCCAATAATTTCGCCTTTGGAGGCATAAATACGTCCCTCATCTTCAAACGGGCGGGGTGAACATCCTTCCTTGCTTACGATGATGTAAAAACCGGCTTTAAGAGCTTTTTTCCCCTTGACAGAAACCGCGTAGAGTTTTTCAATAGAATAGGTATCTGTTTATAGAATCCTTTTCTGCGGATACTAATTTTATAGATGAATGTAAGGAGGATGCCATGTTAATCGGTATTTCCCCGGTGATCAGTCCCGAACTTCTGGACGCCCTTTTCCGTATGGGCCACGGGGATGAAATTGTGCTTGCCGACGCATTTTTTCCGGGCGATACCAATAATTCAAGGGTTATTCGGGCCGACGGGATTAGAATACCCGGACTGCTTGAAGGCATACTGGCCTTGATAAATCTTGATTATGCCGCGCCGCCTGTAATTATGATGCAGCCCGCTTCCCAAAACGAACTGGACCCCGCGGTAGAGGTTTCCTATCGGGAAGTTATAGACCGGCGTTGGCCCGGTACACCGCCTACCGAGCGTATAGAACGCTTCGCTTTCTACGAGCGCAGCAAAAAGGCATTTGCCGTAGTTATGACCGGCGAAACCGTCAAATACGGCAATATTATTTTAAAGAAGGGTGTCATTCCCGTATAACAAGAAACGAACAAGAGAACAAGAGTGGAGGAAATATGTCTGATGTAGAAAATACGAACTCTAGGGACAGGGGCCTCAAGGTTAATCCGCCGGTAAACCGCTTTCGCGGCGCGGTACCCAAGATAGGCATACGTCCGGTAATTGACGGACGCAGGCGGGGGGTAAGGGAATCCCTGGAAGAGATAACAATGGGTATGGCTCAGGCGGCGGCAAAGCTGATCAGCGAAAACCTGAAGCATCCCAACGGTATGGCTATTGAATGCGTCGTCGCCGATACCACCATAGGCGGGGTGGCGGAAGCCGCGGCCTGCCAGGACAAGTTTTCCCGTGAGAATGTCGCCGTTACCCTCACGGTAACACCCTGCTGGTGTTACGGCTCGGAAACAATGGACATGGACCCGCTTACCGTTAAGGCGGTTTGGGGTTTTAACGGTTCCGACCGTCCCGGCGCGGTGTATCTGGCGGCGGTATTGGCTGCCCACAGCCAGAAAGGACTGCCTGCCTTCGGTATTTACGGCCGTGATGTCCAGGATTTCTCGGACATTGATACCATACCGGAGGATGTACGAGACAAGATACTCCGTTTTGCGCGGGCCGCGCTTGCGGCAGCGTGGATGCGGGGTAAAAGCTACCTGTCTATAGGTTCTGTTTCTATGGGAATTGCCGGTTCCATCACCAACGCCGATTTCTTCCAGGAATACCTGGGTATGCGTAATGAATACGTGGATATGTCGGAATTGGTCCGCCGCTTTGAAGAGAAGATATACTCCGAAAGCGAGTACAAGCGGGCGCTGGAATGGGTTAAAGCCACCTGCAAGGAAGGCCCCGATAACAATCCGGCGGAAGAGCAGCACGACAGGAAGCATAAGGACGATGTCTGGAAGACCTGTGTTAAGATGGCGATTATCGTCAGGGATCTTATGGTAGGGAATCCCGATCTGAGGCGCAAGGGCCTTGCGGAAGAAGCCCTGGGGCATAACGCGATTCTTGCGGGTTTCCAGGGGCAGCGGCACTGGAACGATCACTTCCCCAACGGCGATTTCCTTGAGGTCATGCTGAATTCATCCTTTGACTGGAACGGTATACGTTCACCGTATCTCGTGGCCACCGAAAACGACTGCCTGAACGGTGTTTCTATGCTCTTCGGCCACCTGCTTACCGGAACGGCCCAGGTATTCTCCGATGTACGGACCTACTGGAGCCCGGCGGCGATTGAACGGGTTACCGGCTGGAAGCCGGAAGGGGGCGCCGTAAACGGTATTATCCACCTTATCAATTCCGGTTCGGCAGCTCTTGACGGCATAGGCAAGGAGCGCAAGGACGGCAAACCTGCCATAAAGCCCTTCTGGGAAATTACGGCGGAAGAAGCCGGTGCCTGCCTTGATGCGGTAAGCTGGCGCTATGCCAGTTTAGGCTACTTCCGGGGCGGCGGCTATTCCTCGGATTTTGTTACCGAAGGGGATATGCCGGTAACCATGTGCCGGCTTAACCTGGTGAAAGGCTTAGGCCCCGTACTCCAAATTGCCGAAGGCTGCACCGTAAGCCTTCCCGATGCGGTTCACGACAAACTCGACCTCCGTACCGATCCCACGTGGCCCAGCACCTGGTTTGCCCCCCGCCTTACCGGGGAGGGCCCCTTCAAGGATGTTTACTCCGTGATGGCGGCCTGGGGCGCCAACCACGGGGCGGTTTCCTACGGCCATAACGGAGCGGACCTTATCACCCTGGCAAGCATACTGCGCATCCCGGTCTGTATGCACAACGTCGATACCGCCAAACTCTACCGTCCAAGCTACTGGAACAGCTTCGGTATGGACGGCGAAGGCGCCGACTACCGTGCCTGCGCCGCACTGGGGCCGCTGTACAAGTAGGGGCTTTAAAGCCGTTATGAGCCGCGGCGGTTCATAAACAGGGCAAAAAGGCAAAAATTCTGAACGGGACAGTCTATTGGAAAACAGGTGTTTCCAATAGACTGTCCCTTGTATTTGAAGGCGCGGCGCCCGTACACCGCGAACCTGACGTTCGGCGTGTGCGGGCTCCATCGGTAAAACACTGCCGCGCCTGCTCACGGTGATTTTTTATAGTTTAACACCTTACCGTCTGTACGTTTACCTTTTTTCCTCATTGCTTATTTTTTATTTATGTTGCATATTTATACTAATGGGTGAATCAAATGAATTTCAGATCGCGCTTAATGAGGTTATTACGGCGCGGCGGGAATGGCTTGACAAATCGGAATTGCCTAAGTTGAAAGAGCAGCTTCGTATTTTTCAGATGGCCTACGGATCATTGTATAAGATGTTCCTCAAGAGGGGGCTTATCAACGAGGATCCCTATAAGGCCGAGGCAAAAATAGGGGAGATAGAGACGCCTGAGACCGATGCCTTCCCTGAGAATGAACGGATGGAGAAGCTGGGCATAAGACTGGCTGATTACGATAATCAGCTTGATTTTCTGGTAAATTTTTATCAGTTTAGTGCGGAATTTCTGACTCTTGAGCGTATCAAAAAAATATTGAGTCTCATCAAGTACATTGACTGGCAGCATCTGATACCGGATGCCTCCCAGCCTAATACCCGCGCCGTGGCGGAGATTACCAATCAGCTCAAAATCGGCTGCGACACTATGTCGCTGAGCGTTATAAACGAATCCCTGTCAAACCTGATAAAATCGACGGAGGTTATTCGTTCGTATTTAAAGACCCTTACCGAGTTTAACCGTGAAGCCTATAAGCTGGCCTTGCGGAATGAAGTGTTTGCCGGCCTGTCTCCTGCTGATGCCGCCCAGATGTCTCAGGTAAAGAGAAAATTCGCGGCGGTTAATAAGGGCAAGGCTTTCTATCCGGATCTGGCGGAGGAAATTATCAGGGAAAATAACCCGAAAAGCGGCGCCGCCTTACGGGAGAAACTTCTCAACACCCTAAAGATTGAAGAAAACAAGCCGAGGGTTGCCAAGGCGCAGGTTTCGTTTAAGGTTTTTTTAATCGAGGGGATACAGGTTATCGGTTCTATAGGCGCTACCCTGGGTGAAATTGGGCCCAAACTGGATGAAAACGAAATGCTCCTGGAAAACCGTAAAAAAGGTTTCTGGGATAAAGTCAGGCGGATCGTTCAACAGATGATGAACAGGGAACCTGACCCCGTGATCTATCAGGTTGAATATATGGATCCGATTAAGGCCGTACCGGTTCGGGAAAAAGTGAATTTCAGCAGTTTCCGTATGGAAATGGACAGGAAGATCAGGATTCTTTCCAATATGAATAGCAGGGGTAATATGCTTGCTAAACTTGATGCCATGCCGGAGGAGCAGCTTATCTCTATACTCGAAAGAACCATTCGGGATATGCAGAATCTGCATAAAATCTTATCCGCATTGGACGAATTCTTTAAAACCTCCGTCGATAAAGGGGATAGGGAGAAGGTTAAAGGCATCAAACCGGAACTCGCTTCCATGAAAAATGCTATAGTGAGGGCCAATCAAAAAAGGCACGATTACAGCGCGCAGAAAGAAGAGGAAGAACAGTTAAGGCGTCTGGGAGTCAATACGATTTCGTAATGAGTATTCGCGGTTATTGAGGGGTTTGAGGGCAATATCAAGGCAATTTGGGGACTGCTTAAAAGGAACCTTTAAGATTCCGTATGGATTTTTTAAAGACGTTCCCTGTTTAGGCTGTTTTTTGCAGATCGTGTAATTAATAAGGAAAATAATATGGTTTGTGTACATATCAGGACAAACGGGGCCTTAGGGCCCGGCGGGTCCAGAGGTTCCGCGGGAAGTTTCTTTAGCAGCGGGAGGCTTCTTAAGTATATTTCATACCTTCTTGTGTTTCTCTTTCTTATTTCCTGTGCCGCCCCGGCGGCCGTAAGAACGGAGATGCCTCCGAGCGGGCCCCCTGAACCGGCGGAGGTTTTGCCGGAAGAGCAGGCGGAGCCCGAAAGGGATACGGGATCTTTGAGCGAGGATTCCGGAAGACAGGTTCCGCCTGTACTGAGGGACGAATTGACCGCGGTGTTTTCCAGGGGGGAGGTGCAGTTTGATTTCCGCGCTTCTTTCCTTGCAAGCGAAGCGCAGTTTTACACGGCGCTCTACGAAGGTCTCTACGCCTACGATCCCCGAACCATGGCCCCTGTCAGGGCGCTGGCAAGCAGAGCCGAGCTGTCGGAGGATAAAAAGCGGTGGACTTTTACCATCAGGGAGGGGGCAAAATACCAGAACGGCGATCCGGTACGGGCCGCGGATTTCAGGGCTTCATGGCTATCCCTTCTGGAACCGGCAAAGGAATCGCCCTATTCCTCCCTCTTCGATATTATTGAAGGCGCCGAAGCCTACCGTCTGGGAAAAGAGCCCGATCCTGACAAGGTCGGCATCCGTGCCGTTGACGACAGTACCCTGGTGGTCAGCCTGAACTCTCCGGCGGCCTTTTTCCCCAGTATGCTCTGCCATCATTCCTTTAGCCCTCTGCATCCTTCCATGTTGAAGGTTGAGGACTGGTACGGACAGTTTCCGGTCTCTAACGGTCCGTTTTATCTCGCGGAAATCGATGAAGATAAGATGGTGTTTGAAAAAAATCAGCAGTACTGGGACGCTTCCCGTGTGGCGCTTAAAAAAATAACCATCCGGTTTGCCGAAGCCGACGAAGCCGCCGGCCTTTGGAATTCGGGAGAGGCCCAGTGGATTTCGGGCGATGTTGAACTGGATAACCTTATTAACCGTGACGGTATTCTTCTTAACCCTATGTTTGCCACCCATTACTATTTTATCCGTTCGGCCGTAAAACCCTGGACCGATTACCGGGTGCGGCGCGCGCTCTCCCTGGTTCTGCCCTGGCAGGAGATTAGGGACGGCCTCTATATTCCTGCCAAAACCCTGATATTCTCCATTCCCGGTTATCCTGAAGTGGAAGGCATTGAGAAGCCCAACGAGGAAGAGGCCGTGAGACTTCTGGCAGAGGCAGGCTACCCGGAGGGACGTGGCATCCCCGAACTGGTTATCAGACTGACCCCGTCCCCGGATGCGGCGCGGATAGGGGAAATAATGGCCGTAACGTGGAAAGAAAAGCTGGGTATCTCCGTAAGGATCGAGGTGATTCCCTATGCAGGCTACTTTCAATCCCTTAAACGGAACGACTATGTGGTAGGATCCACAACATGGATAGGGGATTTTGCCGATCCCTACACCTTTCTCCAGATGTGGCGCAGGAATTCCAATCTGAACGACGCCCGCTTTGACGATCAGGATTACGAGAATCTTATCGAAGCGTCCATGACGGCGGAGGGAGAAAAGCGTATGGAGATTTTGGCCAAGGCGGAAAAATTACTTCTTGACCGGGGAGCGGTGCTTCCAATCTCTTTTAGTCCGGCTTTAAACGTAATCAGCATCGCCGAAATTGACGGCTGGTATCCCAATGTCCTTGATATACATCCCTTCAAACATTTCGGCTTTAAGGCTTTACGTCCCTTGCCGAATGTTGCCCTTGTAGCAGAATGAGGGATAGCCGGAGGGAACCACAGTTGGGGTTCCTGCCGGTTGCCGGGCATCAGAAACCTTCCTTTAAACGGGATATGGCGTCCAGTTGAGGAGGGGCATTTTTCCCAGGGCGGTGATGTGGTTCCCGTCAAAGAAAATAGCGACATCGCCGGAATTGAGATTCGCCGCGGTGGCTGCAATGCGGCTCCCTTGATTCCCAACAGTTCTGCATCTTACGCAAGCGGAAAAAGAACGGGCATTCCTGCCGCAAGTCTTGGGCGCTTCACGGAGGCTATGCCCTCGCGGATTGGGAGCAGGCTTTACGGCTTGCTCCCACTTATTCTATATAGGGGATACCATTGAAAGGCCGCGGCGGCTGATATGCTCAAGGGAATCACACTGAGGCGGTTAGAGTCTTGAAATACCGCAATAGACGGAATATTAAGCAGTGAATAGAAAGACAAGAAGAACCTCGAAACAATCCCGACGGACGTTTTCAGGAGAGAGCATCCGGCGGTTCCTCTTTCAACTACAGGCCCTCAACCACTTCAAAGGGCAATTTCAAATTAAGGGCAATAGCTTCCAAGGGAACTCCCATCGTTTTGAAACATCGGGCAGACTCCAGCTTCTCCTGATGAGCTTCTTCCCAGGCTTCCTCTCGGCCGTCTTCACGGCCTTCCTCCCACGCATCTTCTCGCGCCGCTTCCAGCGCATACTCATTCGTTAACTCGTTTAAAATCATCTTCTTTACCTCCATCCGCCGTTCTTTGAAAAATTCACTCAATATACCCCCGCCTATGCAGTATTCCAACGCATCCCCTATCGACTCTTCCAAACTCTTCCCCCTCCCTTTCTCTTCCCTCACCTTTTCAATGAACTTCCCATACCCGCTCAGTAACGGACTCTTCCTCACCAGTTCCTCGTTATGTCCGGGATTGATGTTCACCACCGGCACTTCCAGTTCCAGCTTCCCCCACAACTCCCCCGGATACTCCTCAAACGCATCCGAAAGCCTTAATACCCACCGATCCGGCAGAGACGCCAC
>JAISNI010000226.1 GCA_031276295.1 Treponema sp. | reverse complement strand
TCGGGATTCGCCTCCATAGCCTTCCCCAACATCAGTACCGGGGTTTATGGTTACCCGAAAGACCTTGCCGCCGCCGTCGCTGTCGAAACGGTACGGAAAACGCTGCCGGACTGCCCCGGCATAAAGCGGCTTGTCTTTGTCTGTTTCGACAGGGAAAATTACGAGCTCTACAAAATGATGTTGCGTTGACAACCCTAATTTCATTTCGCTGTTTGGTTTGCCCGCAACGCCCACCCTTGACACTTCCTTTCCCCGCATGGTACACTTTCTCCATGTGGCAAGGGCCGGGAAAAAGTAACGATTTTTTTGTAATTTTTACTCAAAATTCGCCTGACTTGGCACGGTTTTTGCTCTCTCTCTCTCTCTCTCTCTCTCTCTCTCTCTCTCTCTAATACTCATCTTCATCTTTTTCGCTTGGGCCCGCTTTTATATCTTGCCAGGCAATGTTTTGAATTCTGCTTTTGGCAAAATCCCAACGCTATATCGCGCATTCATCGCGATCTCTTATCAGGAGTAAACGTTACGCGTCGCGTAAGTTCCAATATAAGGTCCGCGGCAACATGCCGCGGGTTCTTAAGGAGTGTATTATGAAGAAAACAACGATTGGTGGAAGCCCCCTGTTCCGGGGACTTCTCTGCGCGGCCCTGCTGCTGATTGGCGGGGGTCTGCTGATGGCGGCGAACCCTCCCACGGATTTTAGTTGCAACCTGAACAAGGCCGGGGACGGGGTGGTCATCAAAGAGTACCTGGGCAAGACCACGGCGGTGGTTATCCCCGCTACGATAGAAGGTTACCCGGTAACGGAAATCGGAGAATTCGCTTTTTCCGGTCATTTGAGGACGAAAATAGAGTCCGTAGTGATTCCCGATTCGGTTACCCTTATAGGCCGCGAAGCTTTTGTGGGCCAGAGAAACCTGAAACAGGTGACCCTCCCCAGGAATCTCAAGGTCATAGAGTGGGCCGCATTCATTTCCTGCGAGCAGCTTGCCAGGATTGTTATCCCCGAGGGCGTTACGTCCATTGGAAAGCAGGCATTTTCCGAGTGCCACAGGCTTACCAGAATTGTCATCCCCGAAGGCGTTACGTCCATTGGGGACCATGCGTTTTCCTACTGTACCGCGCTTGCCACGGTTACGATCCCCGGCAGCGTTACATCCATTGGGGAGGGGGTATTTTCCAACTGTTCCGCACTTACCACGCTTACGATCCCCGACAGCGTTACGTCCATTGGGAACATGGCATTTTTCGGCTGTACCGCACTTACCACGGTCAACATCACGCCCCATCCTATAAAATTCGGTAGTTCGCCGCCGGCATTTTCCGGCTGCACCCGTTTAAGCCTGGCGTCCCAGAAGAAAATCCAGGACTGCGGATACACCGGTTCGTTTTAACAAACGCGGCGGGCCCCGTGGCGGGGTTCCGCCGCGGAGCCGTATCCCGCTGTAACAGGGGGCGGATAGGAGTTTTGACATGAACGAAGAATGCTACCGGGCCATAAAGAAAAAATACGGCCACTGGGGCAGCTGGGCCCTCTGGGACCCCGCCGATCCCTACGACCCGGCAATTATCGAACGCAATATCCGCCGCCTGGGCACGGCCTATGTCTTTGCGGGCCTTAACGTCTCCCGCGACCTTACGGGGCTGCCGCCCTGGAAAAACTTCCACCTCCGCCACCGGGGTTCCCGGGAACGAAGACTCAGCTGTGTCCTTTCCGGCTCCGTATACGAGGGATCCTATATGACCGACATCATCAAGGACTACCCCGAGGCGAATAGTGGAGAGGTCCTGGCCTGGATACGCAAAAATCCAAAAAAGCTTGAGGAGAACATAAAAATCTTCCTTGCCGAGCTGGCCTTCCTGGAAAAAAAACTCAAAAAGATCTTTGTCTTTGGCCGCGCCGCCGCCGGCATCTTTAAACACACCCCCGCCCTGGCCGTTCTGCCCTGGCAGTACATAACCCAGTTTGCCGCCTGGGGCCGGACTTTTGAGGACACTATCCACACCCAGCTCGGCCTGTGAGCGCAGGGTGCCGGGTACCATTTTGCACCATCCAGGCTCGCCGGACAGGGTCTCTATGCGATGCATTGCGCCTCCGTCTTGTTTGCGATAAAATGAAATATGGTGTCTATCGCTGTCGAATACGCGGCTTCCGCCTTTAAGCACGGCATAGCCGAGGCAGACATTTTTAACGCAATCCTTGTTCCTGTCTATGACGATATGCAAGACACCGATAGAGATAGACACTTATTATTGGGATTTGATCGAGGTATGAATTTACTGGAAATTGCGTATAATGTGATTGATGAGCGGACGATTAAGGTGTTCCATGCTATGAAATGCCGGAAATCTTATTACGCGAAGTTACGGAGGAAATGATGCCCGATTTAACCGAAGAAGAATACGATGCCCTGGACGAGCTATGGACAAACAATCCGCCCGCGGTCTCAGGCAGCGGAAAAGACGGCTTTTTTATGAAGCATCGGGGCGAAATCGTTCTCTTGGACCATGTTTCCGCCGCATATCTGCGGGCTCAATCCGATGCCACCCATAAGACCCCATCGGAAATAAGCGGCGAAATGGTTCGGGAAAAGATCATGCCGCCCGTGTAATCTGCTTTCGGGGAAGCGCAGGGAAATTTTGCACCATCCAGGCTCGCCGGGCAGGGTTTATATGCGATGCATTGTGTCGCCGCCTTGTTTGCGATGACTCTCCCCGCCCTGAAGGCTAAACTTGGCCCACAAAAATAAAGATAATAAAACCACCAGGTTCGAGCGCACGAAGTTACGGAGGAAATGATGCCCGATTTAACCGGAGAAGAATACGATACTATAATTTAAATCGCCGGGGAAGTTGGGTAATCCGGTCTGGCGGGATCAGAGAGCCGGCAGCAGGTTGTACGTGCCCTAAGGACGCGGGCGGAAACGCGATGTGATCCTTGAGGCACTGTTTTTTTTGGGGGGAGGCGTGAAACACGGCCGTGCATTGACACCGGCAATCCCGGGGCGTATTATGGACCATGCTTGTTTTTTGGGGAGCGGCGATCTTCGGCTCGTTGTTTTTTGTCCTCCGGGTAATCCTCTTTGTGGTGGGCGGTTTTGGGGCGGATATCCCCGATGACGATCTATCCCCGGGGGATGAACCGGCGGGGACTGACGCTTCGGAGGATTTGGGGACCAGCGAAGGGGCCTTTAAACTGCTCTCCCTTAATTCTATTACGGGGTTTATCGCCATGTTCGGCTGGGCGGGGCTTGCCGCCTATTCCCAGTACGGCCTTCCCTTTCCCGCGGCATTGCTTATAGCGGGATTGGCCGGTTTCTTTGTCCTGGTTATTACTGCGGCGCTGTTTTATTTTGCCATGAAGCTAAAAAGTCCCGGGGCAGAATTTGACATAACCGGGGCCCTGGGGGCCGCCGCGGAGGTGTATCTGCAGATTGTTCCGCCAAAGACGGGCAGGGTTTCCTTTACGGTGAACGGCATACGGCACGAGGCCGATGCGGTTTCCGGCGACGGGAAGCCCATAGGCTCATTTGAAAAGGTACGGATCACCGGAGTAATCGATCCGCATACGGTGGCGGTGGAGCCATACAACGGGGAGGGCCGGCATGGACTTTGATTTTATTTTAATAGCCGTCATTTTTCTGGTAGTTTTTGTTTTTGTACTTATTATCTTTTTGGCCAGCCGCTATAAACGCTGCGCTTCCAACCAGATCCTGGTTATCTACGGAAAGGTAGGCGGCGGACGTTCCGCCCGGTGTATGCACGGCGGCGGCGCCTTTGTCTGGCCCCTTATCCAGGATTACAAGTACCTTGATCTTACGCCCATGACGATCAACATTCCCCTTAAGGGAGCCCTGTCCCTTCAGAATATCCGTATAAATGTGCCCAGTACCTTTACCGTTGCCATCGCCACGGAAGTCCAAAGCATGAATTCCGCGGCGGTCCGGCTCCTGGGCCTTGACAGGGAAACCATAGAATCCATGGCCACCGAAATTATCCTGGGGCAGCTCCGCCTTACGGTGGCGTCCCTGACCATTGAACAGATCAACCAGGACCGGGAACGGTTTCTGGATGCCATCCGTAAAAACATCGATATAGAGCTGGACAAGATAGGCCTGTGCCTTATCAACGTGAATGTCACCGACATAACCGACGAGTCGGGGTACATTGAAAGCATCGGAAAAAAGGCTGCCCTGACGGCGATTAACCAGGCCAAGATCGACGTGGCCGAGCAGGACAAGCTGGGGGCCATTGGAGAGGCGGATGCCCGCAAGGAACAGCAGATACAGGTGGCGGAGTACGCCAAGGAACAGGAAGTTCAGATCGCCCAGTTTAATAAGGACCAGCAGGTGCAGGTGGCAGAGTTGGATAAGGAAAAACAGGTCCAAATTGCCGAATATGCCAAGGAACAGCAGGTTAAAACCGCGGAGTATAACCGGGATCAGGAAATTCAAATTGCCCAGTATAACAAGGAGCAGCAGGTACGGATCGCCGAGCTTAACAAGGAACAGCAGGTTAAGACGGCGGAGTACGCCAAGGAACAGCGGATCCAAACCTCGGACTACAACGCCAAGGCGGTGGAGGGGGAAAATACCGCCAGGGCTGAAATCGCCGTGTCAAACGCTACCCTCTTTGAACGGGAGGCCGAGGCGGCCATGCGGGGGGAAGTGGCCCAGCAGGAAGCCGCCGCGGAAATACAGAAAGCCAAGGCCCTGGCCGAACAGCGCCGGCTTGAGGCGGAAGAAGTGGTACCCCGGGAAATTGCAAGACGCAAACTCGAAATCGACGCATCCGCCCAGGCGGAACAGCAGCGGCGCCTTGCCCAGGGCGAGGCCGATGCGATCCTCCTGGTAAAATCCGCCGAGGCGGAGGGGATCAAGAAGGTCCTGGACGCTAAGGCTATTGGGTATCAAACCCTTATCAAGGCGGCAAACGGGGATGCCCAAAGCGCCGCCACGCTGCTTCTGGTCGAGAAACTCGAAGAGATTGTTAAAATGCAGGCCGAGGCGATCAAGAACATCAAGATCGATAAAATCACCGTGTGGGACAGCCCCAACGGCGACAACAGTTCCACGGCGAATTTTGTGCGTAACCTGGTGAAGACCCTGCCGCCCCTGCACGACATTGCCCAACAGGCGGGGCTTGATCTGCCCGGTTTTCTGGGTACCCTGGAAACAAAAAAAGAGGATGCCGCCGGGAAGGAAGAAAATCCATCCTCATAGGGTCCGCAGGCCGCCGCATTGCCGTTACAAGATACGAATGAGCCTCCGCAGAGCAGAGCTCTGCGGTATCTTAAGCTTTGCCTTTGTTCGAACGGAGGCTCGTTCGATAGGAAGTTTATTATACCGTCTGGTTTAATACCAGATTTTTGTAAG
>JAISNI010000245.1 GCA_031276295.1 Treponema sp. | reverse complement strand
TTAATATAATGTCAAATTACATTAACCAAAACGTTATCCATGTGCTTCCTTAGGTACATTCTCGCCGAAACCACTGCGCTACTGCACCCAAGATTGATTATTGCCGGAAAAAGTTCTATCACTAGTAATTGTGTATACCAGTTTTTTCCCTTGTAATTGGTTTCTGAGTCCTGAATCCCCAAAAAACATAGTGTATTCTATAATTAACACCGTTCCGTTTATTTCGTATGTACCTTGCGCTACTGGATCGCCGTCCATACGGTATGTAACTTGTTTAAAAGGGCTGGAAATTAATACCAGCTCATGGCCCCGAATATCAGAACGCCGGTAGGTTCCGCTCCGCAAGGTGGGTTCGGTGGTGGAGCCCGGGGCAGTTGGAGACATACCGGGCCTTGTTGTAGTTGGCGTAGCAGGAGGAGGTGCATTAATGGCCCTATAGTCTGGATCGGTAGCCATCATATATTGATGAAATAATTGTTTATGGTAAAAATTGAAAACAGGCATTAACCCCCAATGACCACTCGCATCTTTCCGAAGCACTAGTCCAGCACTTACTTCCATCGTGTTGTTTTCCCAGTTTCCATAATCATAAACAGGCTGTGGTTCTTCCATCAACGCTTGAAAGGTTTGAGGAAATGCATCGTCACCTTTTTTCATGGGTCCATAAGATTGGGAAATCAAATTTTGTATTGATTCACACCAATTTTTAACGTCATTAAAGTTAGTTTCGTCCAAGGGAACAAATACAAAAATAAACAAGCTATACAACTGATTGTTATGATAGTTCAAATTACAATAATAGGGAAGATTGTCGGACAAAGCCCCTTGATACATTTTACCTGATGTGATTGAAGTAATTTCTCCGGTTGTACTAGATCGCATTGCGGTTAAAGCGGCATTTTCGCTCATACCCCATTGGAAAAACAATATTTTGTCATTATCAACCAATTTTGTCTGCCCAAATGCAGAAACGATCAGTGACAACAAGAGCATTGTCAAAATTCTCTTTTTCATCCTAATGAACTCCTTTTATAAAAAAATATTTTGAACAAATTCTAAAAATCAGTCTATCTTTAATTTAAGGATATGCGCAGAAATAACATGACCCTTTTGTCATGTTATTTCCTTATTGCGTAAGCAATTAGAATAAAATGCAAGGCATTTTATTCATGCGCGGTTCCTAAATATCCACCGTGAAAGTGATTTTTCAATCACATGATTCGGCCTCAACTACAATTGAACCAGATGTTTTTTCTGAAATTGTAAGTGTAGTATCTCCATAAGCATCTAATCGCTTATTTCCGCTGGCCGACCAAACATATTCGTTTTTCCCAATTTTAACTGAAGTAATTTTGACAGGCTCTTTGATGCTACTTGAAATGGAAACTGTAGTTCCGCTAGTGGTACTGGAAATATTAGCTCGTAAACCACTCAATTTCCCTCCACCAGGGTTGGTACTGTAATATTTACAATTATCAACCGCAAATATTAAACCACCGACTAGAATTATTGCCAATAGGGCAATTCCGATCTTCTTTTTCATAAAGAAGCCTCCAAAAAATAATTTTACTCTATATATAGAGTTGTGTCTGAGTATATAGCACTCTATTTTTAGAGTCGAGTAAAATGGAGCAAAAAACTGAAAAAATTTTAGATAATATTCGTTTAAAACGAACTGAAAGGAAAATTTCACTTTTAAATTTGGCCAGAGAGGTAGGTATTTCTCATAGTCATCTCTATTATATAGAAAGTAAACGGGTGATACCGTCCATTGATGTCCTTGTAAAAATATCCAAAGCGTTAAAAATAGATATAAAAGACCTTATTGATTGAATATTCTTGATGTTTTGGTGTATTATTTTTTATACATATATGTTAAAGCCATTTCGCCCAACCCTCTTGTATACGCTGTTCCTGCACATACTCCGGCCTAAGCCCAACACGCCCGGCAATAGGGCTGTTTGCTCTTACTCTTTCGTCAGTTCCCCCCTGTCTTTAGTTGGCGTGAGTTTGACGGGACACCCCCTCCCTGTACGAATGGCACGGCGGGGAGAGCATAGCACAGGGGCGCTTTACGGGAATTTCTATGCGTTTATCCTGGGCCCTACACGTTCCCGGCGGCGCCTATCTTTACCCGCTCGGACAGGGCGGTAAGGTCATCGCCTTTGAGCGCGCCCGCGATAAGCTCCGGCAGTTTGTTCGGCGTACATCCAAAGCTGGGTATGCCCAGAGCGGCTATCTTCGCGGCAAGTTTCTCGTCGTAGCTGGGTACGCCTTTGTCGGAAAGCGCAAGAAGCACCAGCACGGTAAGGCCGGATTCTTTCATCTCGCCCAGTTGGCGGAGCAAGCCTGCCTCAACTCCGCCTTCGTAGAGGTCCGAAATCAGTATGAACATGGTTTTTTTGGGGTTCTCGATAAACTGGGCGCAGTATCTGACACTTTTATTGATGTCGGTACCGCCGCCCAGCTGCACGCCGAAAAGGATATCAACCGGATCGTTGCCGCACTTTTCCGTAAGGTCCGCAATTTCGGTATCGAAGGCGACAATGCGGGTGTCCAGACTCGGCATGGTAGCGAATATCGAACCCATTATCGAGGCATAGATGATGCTGTCGGCCATAGACCCGCTCTGATCCATATCCAGAATGATATGCCATTCTTTGTTGACGCGGCGGTTTTCAAAAAAATAGAATTTTTCAGGGACAATGCGTTTCTTTTCCCTGTCGTAATTTTTCAAGTTTTTGCGTATCGTTGTTTTCCAGTCCGTGTTGGGCAGGCTCGGCAAGGGCGAATGCCGCTTCCGGTTAAGCGCGCCGGTAACCGCCCGGCGCAGATCGTGTTCAATCCGCCGCATAATTTCATCCACCAACGCTTGTACCAGGGAACGGGCCTGCTCTTTGGATTTATCGGGTATCTGTTCCTTCAGTGCAAGGAGCGTGCCGACTATTTCTATATCGGGCTTAACCTGGGCAAGGGTTTCAGGCTCGAACAGAAGCTGCCTGAGCCCTTTCCGTTCTATGGCGTCCCCCTGGATCACGCTGACCACATCATCGGGGAAAAAAGATCGTATATCGGTAAGCCATTTGGCAATGTTCGGGTAGGAAGGCCCCAGCCCCGCGCGTCGTTTGGAGGAACGCTCCGGTTCGGCCGTGTTGTCGTAAATCGCGGCAAGAGCCTCGTCCATAACGTTTTCTGCACCGGCGAGCAGCGGAGAGCTTCCATCCTGCAAGGAATGCAGCTTTTCATCCGAGCTTTTACCCAGAATAAGCCGCCAGCGTTTAAGCTGCCGGTTCAGCAACTGCGCGTCTATCCCCGCACCGGTGTTTACGCCGGAATCAGCGTGTTTTTCGCCCTCATCCATAAATTCACCCTTCTACAATTCACGTTCAATACATTCGGGATGTCCCCGGTCATTCGGGGACCCTTCCCGCACCTTTAAAAATCACCCAGGTCAAAATCTTTTAACTCGTCAAGGGCGGCTTCTTCGGTTTCGCTTAAACTGTCCAACAGCAGTTCCTGGGCGCCGCCTGAATCCACCCCCCATATCCCCGCAAGGACCTCGCAGATGCCGTTTTTTTCATGCGTGTCAAAATTGGAAAAGGCGCGGCGCAGACAGACCAGCGCCCGCTTAAAGTCTTCAGGTTCAAGGCTTGCAAGGTAGGCGTCAAGACTCTGCCAGAGCATGATGCGCGAGAGGAGCATCTGCCGGTTGCGGCGGGAAAGCCCCTCAAACCAGGCCGCGCCGGCTTCAGGGGTATTGCCTATGGAAAGGTTGCGCGAAACACCGGCGGCTATATCTTCCCCGCCCGTTTCATTACGTTCCATTAAAATAGAAAAGGCGAAACCGGAAAGCAGCGGATTCCGGTCGTCGGCGCGGGCAAGCAGCCTGAGCTGGGCCAGCCATATTTCATCGTTGACCGTTTCGTTGTGTTCCTGGCTTATGACGTGGAGGATTGCCATGTCATCGGCAAGATTGCGGGCCGTGTTGTAATCGCAGGAAGCGGAACCGTGGAGAAGAAGAACCGCCTTGAGGAAAAGCTGCTGCAAAATAGGAACAAGGGCGGAGCTTTCAAATTTACGCATATTGCCACCTTGGATAAGACGGCTCAGCTTCTGTCCCGCCCGTGCCGCCGCGCTCAAACTTTCGCTTTCGCTTGCCAGGGCCTGGAGTTTTTTAAGGACATCGGGCATAGACGAGGTAAGCCTGCAATTATAGCAAATACCGGCCAACTCGGCGACTTCAAGCACATCGGCGGCTTTTTCCAGCCTTTCCTTCATAACAAAAGATGCGGCGGCCTCAACCGTATCGCCGTAGATCACCGATTCTACAAGGCGTATTTCAACTTCCGGCGTCCAGCAAAGGGTCCAAACCTCCTTCCAGGTGGCCGCTTCCTGCCCCCTGCCTGCCGGCCGCGCAAAACCTATATCGAGGAGGAGGAGCCTGTTCAGAAAGGTCGAACGTTCCAGGCCGATAAAGGCCGCTTCTTCACTCTGTACCCGGAGATTCTCCCGCAGATCAAGCTCCAGGGTTTCGGCTACCGGCGTTTTGTACTTTTCCAGGTTGAGCTTTGTAAGCAGGCGGTTCATATCGTCCTGGATAGGAGTTTGGCTTACGCCTTCGGGCAGGGAACCGATACGGGTTCCGACATCCAGGGCCGCAAAGCATTCGGCTATACTGAGGACATGCCCACCCGCCATTGCCGCCACCGCACTGTCGTGAAGATCACCGAGGGTAGGGAGCAGACCGCCGTGGAGGTACTGCAAGGACGAGGCAAGGCGCACGGCCTCTATAGCCGACGCCGTAGAAGCATAGCCCTGTTTTTCACGGTAGAGACGCGAAAGGCGGGTAATATACCGGGCGGGAAGGCTCTCAAGCCTGCCCTGCTCCATTGCCTCGTACATCAATTCAAAATAGTAGGGCGCGTAATTCCCCGCGCCGTAACCGGAAAAACTGCTCAGACGGTAGTAAGAATAGGGCATCAGGGTCATGCGGGTTTCCGCACGGGGCAGTTCCTTCAATTCCCGGTCATCCATGGCTTCGCAGCGCAGAACGCCGCTTACATGGTAGGCCCCCATAACCGCAACTATCCTTTCGGGGGAAAAGCCCTGGGAGATCGCCTCCCGAATACGGCGCTTCATGTAGGCTTCGCGCAGGGCATTTACCGAAGCCTCAAGCGGTTCCGCTTCCTTTTCCCAGGCTTCGGTCATACGGCGTATTTCCGCCGAATGGAGGGCAACGGCGCGGAGGTAGGAATCGGTTTCCAGGTTGTGCTCGAAGGTCCGTTCCCAGTAGGCATCGTAGCTGTTTTCACCCCCAAGTTCCGCGGCTTTTTCGTAGAGTTCCCGGTTAAAACGTCGGAAACCGATGCGGTTTGCAAGCTCCTCGGGCAGTTGGGGCTTTTGCTCCCCCGCGGCCTGTTCCCGGGCTTCGGCTTCCTGCTCTTCCCGTATTCCCCTCAGCCTTACGGCGTCTTCAAGGCGGTAGAGCTGGGCCTTTATGTCCGAGGGCAGATCGATAAACCGTACCGGCGCCCCGTGTTCCCGGGCCCAGAACAAGCACTGGTATTCGGGCGAGTAGGAAGCCAGGGGATAAACAATGGAATGAACCGGTACGTCCGCCGTATAGCAGAGTACCGCCACGGGCGGCTTAACCCCGCCCCGCGTAAGGTCCGGTATCAGGGCTTCCGTGTCCGAAGGGCTTTCGACCAGGATTATCTCAGGCCGGATCCGGTCCAAAAAACGCCGTACATGCCAAGCCCCCGCGGCGGAAAGATGCCGTATGCCAAAGAGATGCACTCCTTCCGCCGTGCACCAAACCTGGTCGGAGGGGATGGAGGAAATGTCTGTTTGTTGCGTTGTTTCCATATTATCGCTATTATCGCTTCAAATCGGCATTATTCTACATCAAATACCGGACGCTCATCAATGTGTTCATACCGGTTTTCCCTCTCTTTGCACCACCATCTCCCTGCAAGCCTTGTAGAGCGGCTGCCAGGCAAGGCCGCGCTTCTTCATGATATTTTCGAGGTATTCCGTCCAGATAGCGGCGTCTTTTTCTTCGTCTTTAACAACCGCACCGGTCAGGCCCGCGGCAATATCCCCGTCTTTAACCGTACCGTCGCCAAACGAAGATGCCAGGGCCATTGCGTTGGTCAGGAGGGAGATAGCCTCCGCGGTCGAGACCACGCCGCTGGGGGGCTTGATTTTCTGCTTGGCGTCAAGGGTCTGACCGCCACGGAGCTCGCGGAAAACGGTAACGACCTTGGCGACCGCTTCGTCGGCGGGGATCCGGGCTTTAAGAGCATAATTTGAGGAGATTTCGCCGACACGTTTTTTGACTATCTCCACTTCGGTTTCCATTGCGGCCGGCGTCGGGAGTACCACGATATTGAAACGCCGTTTAAGGGCCGCGCTCATGTCGTTGACGCCCCTGTCGCGGGTATTGGCCGTAGCGATTATCGAGAAGCCGCGCCGGGCCGAAACCTCACGGCCCAGTTCGTTTACCGCAATGGTCTTTTCCGAAAGGATAGAGATAAGGGCATCCTGCACCTCGGACTGGCAGCGGGAAATTTCCTCAATGCGGGCTATACCTCCGTTTTCCATAGCCGTCATCACCGGGCTTTTGATCAATGCCCGCTCGCTCGGGCCTTCGGCAAGGAGCAGGGCATAGTTCCAGGAATACCGGATAGCCTCTTCGCTTGTACCCGCAGTCCCCTGTACCACCTTGGTACTGTCGTTGTAGATAGCCGCGGAAAGGTTTTCCGACAGCCAGGACTTAGCCGTGCCCGGCTCGCCGATGAGGAGCAGGGCGCGGTCGGTCAGCAGGGTGGCGATTGCAATCTCCACAAGACGGTTGTGGCCTATGTACTTGGGTACAATGTCCATCCCGCCCGCCTTTCCCCCGATGATAAATTTAAGAACCGAACGCGGAGACATCTGCCAGCCGGACGGAACCGCTTCCTTCTCCTCACTTTTAAGCGCTTCTATTTCGGAAGCGTATAGTCTTTCAGCGGGAAGCCGTAAAATATCTGTTAATCCGCTGTTTTTTTCCATATTCATTACCCCCAAAAGTTCCATAATCTTGTAAATAACAAATTATGTTGATATAATGATCTATAAACATCTAATCGGTTGTTCATGCGGGAATAGTTTCAATTTGAACAGCATAGCAATTGTTTTTTGCATGATCAAGGAGGAAAAATTACATGGAAATGATGAAATGCGCAGCCTTAGGATTGTTACTGTTTTGTGCGGTTTCCGTCATCCCGGCGCATAAGGATAAGCGGGTAAAGGACGCTCTTGCGCCGGACGGTAAGGAATATGCTTTCTTTATTCCTGAAAATACCATATTATATAGTAAGGAACATCTGAAACCCTCAGCCGGTTTAGACACGCCCGGTATTGTGGAAGTTCAGTATAATAGCGAAGACGACTGGAATCCTGATAATCTTGATGCTGCGGAACAGAAAGAAATTCTGGAATTTTGCAAACAGATTGCCGCAAACAGAAGTGTAAAAGCCTTTACCTCCGGTTCCGTGGATGTACTTGACGGCCTGCGGAAGGTACTTAAACATGACGGCTCCCAACTGATACAGGAATTAAAAAAGAGCGATTGTTACGATTCCGTTATGGAATTTGCCTTTGGAAATAAGCCTTCTGTTCCCTCAAAACCATCCGCGCCCGCCCAGAGCGCCGCGTCGGTAAAGCCCGCCTCGCAAGCGCCGTCCCTGAGCGCGGCGCCGGCGGTATCCGCATGGTCTTCGCAGGAAGAAGAGAGCCTGCGCTCTGCAATTGTGGCCGCGGCACGGACGTACCAAGGCGCGCGGTATGTATACGGGGCTATGTCCCCCCCTTCCGGCAAGTTTGACTGTTCGGGCCTTATCGGGCAGGCTTACCTGGACGCGGCGGGGTATACTATCCCGCGTTCATCAAAAGAGATATACCGCCTGGGGAAGGCTATAACCGAACAGGAACTGAAGCCCGGGGACATAGTGGTGTTCACTACCGATATGTGGGGCAGCCCCAGCCATGTTGCGCTGTGGATCAATCAAGGGACGATCATTCAGGCGGTCTCAGCCGGAAGGCCGACCGGCGTGATTATTTCGGCCATGCCGGATAAGTATTGGACGCCGAGAATCATCGGTTACCGTACCTTTTTTTCAAACGGGGCGCTTATCCCCAAATCCAAATCCCCGGTAGCAAGCCTGCCGATAAGCGATTTTTCTATCAGGCTGGGTAATTCTCTCCAGCGCGGCGTCGATAATTTTGAAGCGGCGGTAAAGACCGTTATGCGGTTTTCGGTTTACAACGATACAAACAGGCAGGGTAATTTCACCCTTTATTTTTATAGAATCGGAGCCGACAGGGCAAAGGGCGAACGGCAGGAATTTCAGCTTAAAGCCAAAGAGAAATTTGAATCCGAACTGTTGGTACTGGAAGAGACCGGCCAGTACAGGCTGGAGATCAGGGGTAACACTGATCTATACTTTGAACATACGTGGAATGTGAGGTAACCATGAAAAAAAATAAATTTTTATTTATTATCTTGATCGTTTCATTTTTGATCCCGGTATCGGTAAGCGCCGCCCCGGCGAGTTGGGCAATTTACTGGTATCTTTGCGGCAGCGATCTGGAAACGGAAGACGGTTCCGCCAGCATAGACCTGGAGGAAATGTTAAAGGTTAAACTGCCGCCCGATATTACCGTGGTCATACAGACCGGCGGCGCATCAAAGTGGCGTAATCCTTCCATCGATGCCAGGACCCTGGGGCGCTATGTTTATACCGGCGGCGGTTTCAGCAAAGTAGCGGTGCTGCCCAGGGCAAGCATGGGTAAACCTGAGACCCTCACCGGTTTCCTGCAATTCTGTAAGGACAACTATCCTGCGGAAAAAACTATGGTCCTCTTCTGGGATCACGGCGGGGGGACGACAACCGGCGTCGCCTACGATGAAAATTATAATTTCGAGTATTTAAGCCTTAAAAATATCCGCGAGGCGTTTTCTAACGTGTATCCCCTTTCCTCAAGCCGGCCCCCGATTGAACTGCTGGGCTTTGATACGTGCCTCATGGCCACTATTGATACGGCCTTTACGGTAAAGGATATTGCCCGTTATCTCGTTGCCTCCGAAGAACAGGAACCCGGCACGGGCTGGAACTATACCGGCCTGTTCTCCGGTCTGGCTAAAAACACCCGTATGAACGGCGCCGAACTGGGCCGTATTATCTGCGATTCCTATAAAGAAGCCTGCGTCAGGGAAGGCATGGCTGACGATATAACCTTGTCCGTTACCGATTTGGGGAAGATCGATCCGCTTGTTACCGCCTACAACAATCTGGGTAAGGAAGCCCTTATCAAGGCAAGCGCCGATGCGGGTTTCTTCAGCCAAATCGGCCGCTTTGCCAAAAATTCCGAAAAGTACGGACCCAACAGCAAGGCCGTAGGGTTTACCAATATGGTGGATTTAGGCGATCTGGTCAGGAAATCCGGCGGTATACTATCACCCCAGAATACCAAGGCCGTTCTCGATGCCCTCAATAACTGCATAGTATACAAGGTAGGCGGCCCCCTGCGGAATGAGGCTACCGGGCTTTCGTCCTACTATCCCTTTGATATGAACAAGGGGAGTCTGAATATCTTTAAGACAATAGGAACAAGCGAAGCGCTTGGGTATTTCTACGAATACAATATTGACGGTTCCATATCGGCAGCGGGGAAAGCCTATCTGGATGCCGTAAGCAAACCTGCGCCGTCAGCCCCTTCCCCCCAGTATACGCTGGAACCGGTGCCCACCCTTACCGGGGGGAAGCTGGAAAATGCTCCGGTAACAATAAACAGCCGGGGTAACGCGGTGCTTAACCTGGGTTCCGCGGCAAGCGTACTGACCGAGGTAAACGTCCAGGTCGCAAGCTACAGCAGGACTTCGGGAACACTGCGCTATCTGGGGAACGACGCCAGGGTGGATAAAAGCTGGAAAGACGGTATTTTTACCGAGCGGTTTAACGGGCTCTGGCCCGCGCTTAACGGCAACCATCTCTATGTAGAACTGTATTACGAGAGTGAAGCCTACAACCTGTACCGTTCTCCTATCAGCTTAAACGGCAGAAAGTACATCATGCTGATGAGCCTTGATAACGCAAGCGGAAAATTTACGATTTTAGGCGCCCGTAAGGACACCGGCATCCCCGGCCTGCAAGACAAGAACCTCCGCCTGTTTAAAACCGGTGATCAGATAATCACGTATACCTACGAGACCAATATGAAATTCCCCGGCATCCGTACCAGGCTTGTTATGATGAATCAGATGTGGGTAACCAGAGCCCTGACCCTCGACTGGAAAAAGCTGGGAGCGGGTGAATATGTCAGTATGTTTGAAATGATAGATGCCAAGAACAACGCCGTAACCTCAAAACTTGCCGGCTTTATCATTGACCGCTCAGGCGGCATAGGGGCGATGACCTATTAAGTCGCCCGTGCAAATATCCGCCGTGTGTAACGGTGTAACAGGCTAAAAGGAAAATACGGTGGGGGCAACTAAGGCGCTTATCCATCTTGATAATCTCAGACACAACATCAGGATAGTACGGGATCGTATTGGGCGGCCCCTTATCTGCCTGCCGGTAAAAGCCGACGCCTATGGTCATGGGGCCGTCCCTGTTGCCAGGGCGGGGCTTGAGGCCGGCGCGGACTGTCTTGCCGTCGCTACGGTAGACGAGGGGGCTGAACTGCGGGAAGCCGGGATAGATGCGCCTATCCTGCTCTTGACCCTGCCCGTACCTGAAGAGCTCCCCCGGCTTATCGATTTTCATCTTACCCCCTTTGTCTTTGACCGGGAATTTATCCGGCTTCTTGCCGATGCCGTCGAGGCCGCCCCGTTGGGGCCGGAGGGGAAACGGCTTTTCCTCGTGCATCTCAAGATCGATACCGGTATGGGCCGTGCGGGCTGCCGTCCTGAAGACGCCCCAGAGCTGGCGGATTTTATCTGCCGTCAGAAAACCCTGGAACTGGGGGGCGTAGCCACGCATCTTGCGGTCTCCGATTCCGATGCGGAGGACGATATACGCCGGACTAAGATGCAGCTTGCGTGTTTCAGGAAGGCGGTAGAAGGCATCAGGGCACGGGGATTAAATACCGGTATAGTTCATGCGGCCAATTCCGGGGCCGCGCTCCTGCATGAAGATTCGCGGCTTGATATGGTACGGATGGGCATAGCGCTCTACGGCTATTCCCCCTTTAAGAAGGGCCCCGCGGCTCTGGGGGTAAAACCCCTGATGGAGCTTTCCACACGGATTGTTTCTATAAAAAAAATAAAACGGGGGGAAGCCGTTTCCTACGGCGGAACATGGACCGCGGCGGAGGACACCACAATCGGTATACTTCCGATTGGTTATGGGGACGGGCTGTCCCGGTCATTAAGCGGCAGGTGGAAGGTGCGTATACTGGGCAGGCTTTACCCGCTTATAGGAAGGATCTGTATGGATCAGTGTATGGTCAATCTGGGGGCGCATACCGACATCCCCCGCTGGGAAAGCGCCGTCATCTTTGGGCCGGGAATGCAGGATGCCGCAGACATGGCCACGGTAATCGGCACTATCCCCTACGAAATAACCTGTCGTATCAGCAAGCGGGTCAAGCGGGTTTACGAAGGATAAACGCGCAATAGACTGAAAGAATGAAGGAACGGATTACGGTTTTTAATCATCCTCTGTATCCTGGATGTAATGGTTCTTTAATTCATGCACCATCTTCTGTAGAGAATCGGAAAAATCATCAAGGTATACGGTAAAAAAAGCATCCGGCATATTTTTGGAGTGCATCTCTGAAAGAAAGAATTGATAAGGCTCCACCTTGAGGGCAATGGCAAGTTTTTCTAATGTCATGGGCGATACCCATTTTTTACAATTTTCAATATCGGCAATAAAGTTATGCGTTAATCCGGTCTGAGCCGCCAAGTTAATCTGGGAAACATTTTGCAGGGCGCGAAGCCGTTTTAAATTTTTGCTGAATATTTGGCGGATAGTATCGCCGGTCAATTTTTCTTTCATTAATATATACCATTCTCGCACTCCATTATTCATACTAATTCTAAACTTGCCAAATAACCAGCAGCAAATTTTTAGTCGCTATTGGTTTTATCGGAAGGGGGGGATTTGAACCCCCGACATCGAGTTCCCAAAACTCGCGGCTTAACCACTGGCCTACCCTCCGTGTGTTTTTACTATAAATGTTTATCCCTTCAGAGTCAATTCGGCAGTGGGGCTATATACGGCATAAGCTGATAGACTTGGTGGTCATTGGACGGTGTTCGATCATAACCAGCGGGGAAGGGTTTGACGAGATGGAGGAACTGGGACGAGATTGGGAGGAATGGTTCAGGCAATTTCTGGAGCTTCCGCACGGGGACACGTTCCGCCGACTTTTTGAACGGCTGAATCCCGGAGAATTGATGACATGCCGGCGAACCTGGCTGGGAGAGATGAGCGAAGCCGGAGGGCGGCGGGTATCGACAGACGGGAAGGGGCTATCCGGGGGAGCGGGAAAACGGGAGACCATAAGGCGGTCCATGTGGTGAGCGCGTGGGGAGGTGAACATAACCGGTTCAGGCCAAAGTAACCGGGGAACTAGCAGCCCCGATTATCGGGGCTGCTTATGCAGTTTGCAAGGTATAAAAATTCACTTTAGTGAATTTTTATACAATTTTGCGCTGAAGCGCAACAAACTGCTAGGGATAGCCAAGGACACCGTTACCGATGCGCTGAGGGGTATTGAAGGGTTGTTATGGTATGTCAATTATGATTACCTAAACAGGCATCAGAACGGTGGTATTACGGTTGAGTTGGTGTTGGTAAATGAAATCGAAATGGACGAAATGTGGAGTTTTGTGGGCGACAAGTCTCACCAGTATTGGCTTTGGTGGGCAATAGATCATAGTACCGGTGAGCCGCCGGCATTTCATTTTGGCATACGGGAATATGAGAAGGTGGATGAACTCTTATCGTTACTCAAGCCGTTTGATATAAAGGTAGTATATGCTGACAATAATTTTGCGTACCAATCGCGTGTTA
>JAISNI010000220.1 GCA_031276295.1 Treponema sp. | reverse complement strand
TGAACCTCTTTCTCAAAGAGAAGATCAACCCCATGGTAGGCGCCGCCGGAATTTCCGCCTTTCCCATGAGCGCCCGGACCATTCAGAAACTCGCCACCGCGGAAGACCCCAATACTTTCGTGATCATGCACGCGGTAAGCGCCAACGTGTCGGGCCAGCTCGGCTCGGTTATAGCCGGCGGCATCGTGCTTGCCCTAGTGCCGCTTTTAACCGGCATGTAATTACAATACAGGAGAAAGACATGAACATCGATCAGCTGTTAAAGAATTTTATACAAGACTCCTCGGTTATCGGAAAGGCAGTGTTCCTCATGGTTGCCGGAATACTGTTTGTGTTTACCGTACAGGTAGTGTTTTACCTGATAGCGAAACTATGGCCCCGGAACAAAAACGCCGGCCAGTAACAGCCCTTCGGCCGGTTTCCGCAGACATTTACGTGCGGGCAGGCGGCGGCGCAGCATGAAATCCCCCGAAAAGTCCGCGCCCGCCCTTTCCCTGCCCAATCTTATCAGCCGGGTACTGATCGTTACGGCGGCTGTTCTGGCCCTGGTTCTGCTGGGCGGCACGATCTACGCCCTGGCCTTTCGCGGCAAAGGCGAAAAGGCAGAAGCCGCCGCGCCCGCGCCGGGTGAAAATCCCCCTGTGGAAACCGAACTTGACGGCATGTTTACCGGCATAGGCAGGATTCGTGCCTCCACGGGCGCGCCGGAATCGGCCACAGTGATTCTTTCCATAGCCTTTCCATACTCTCCCCAGGACAAGGCCTTTTCAGGGGAACTGGCATCCCGTATTGGGGACTTCAGGGCCGGTGTAATAGACTACTTCGCCTCTTTTTCCACGGAGGAATTGCGCCAAAAGGACGAAGCGGCCCTCAAAGCCGAATTACTCGAACGCTTCAACAAAATGCTCCGGCTGGGACAGCTAACAACCCTTTATTTCAGCGACTACCTGATAATCGAATGAGGCGAAACCGGGCGGATTCGTTAGCACCAGAACCGCTTGCCGCGTCAGGGCATCCTTACGGGGCCGGCGTCAGCGTACTTCCGGCATATCCGCCTTGAAAAACCTGAACACCCCGGTATGCCGGCCCCGGGACTTTTGCCTTGTCCAAGCCCCCAAAAATTGATACATTCGGTAAAAATATGTTTGCACATGAGCGCCGAACCAACATTGTAGAAATGATAAACCACGAAGGTCAGGTCCGGGTCAAAGATCTTAGCGAACGGTACAACGTAACGGAAGACTGCATCCGCAAAGACCTTGCAATCCTCGAAGAAGACGGCCTTTTGAGCAGACTTTATGGCGGCGCGGTAAAGGTGAGGGTCAACCCCCACGAATTAAATGTTTCAGAGCGCCTTGACAAAAACACCTGCATAAAACATCTGATTGCCGTTAAAGCCCTTCACCTTATACACGACGGCGATACGGTTTTTCTTGATATATCAACGAGCGGCGCGGAACTTGCCCGTCTTATCGCGGAATCCAATCTGAAAATAACGGTTGTTACCAATATGGTACAAGTCATTCTGAATCTCAGCGTACCGTGCCCGGCAGAGCTTATCGCTATCGGCGGTTCATTCAGTCCCGGCAGGGACGGCTTTATCGGAGCGGCAGCCATTAACGCCATTGAGTCGTTCCGCTTTGATCTGGCTTTTATGGGAGTGGTTGGGGTAGACCTCTACGGCAATCGGGTAGAAACCTATATTGTTGATGATGGCCTGACCAAAGAAGCGGTGATGCGTTCAAGCCGGAAAAAATATATGCTCCTGGAAACCCGAAAATTCAGCAACACGGCTCCCTATAAATATGCCCATGTTGACGACTTTTCAGGCATCATCACCGAAGGGCCGCTTCCCGAAACTATCAGTAAGTCTCTGGAACAGTATAAACTCGAAATACTTTGAAAGGCGAAAATGGAAAGGAAGAAGAGTGAAAACCGGTGCCAGGCACCATAGGCGTTTACTTAGGATCAAACGGTCCGCGAATTAGACGAATTATTCAAACGTTACGGGTTTTAATTCGTGAAAATTAGCGTGAATTAGCGGACACTTTTTTTTACGTGAACGCAGGGGTGGCAGTCACCGTTTGGAAGAGGTGATATTATTGATTTTTATTGTTGTCAATAAAAAACAAGAGGAAATTTCCCGTTTTCCTATTGATTTTTATTGTTTTGACGGGTATACTTGAACTATACGGAGGGATACATGCAAGATCTGCCAATGACCGATAGAATTTTCAGGCTCAAGGCCCGACTCTACCAGGAACCCCGCTTTGTATCGATAGAACAAGCCCGGATCATCACCGAGACCTACAAACAGCATGAAGGGGAGGCCCGGATTCTCCAGCGGGCTTTTGCCCTTAAAGCGGCGCTGGAAAAGATGCCCATTGCCATTGATTCCGATGAATTAATCGTTGGAAACCGCAGCCCTGAGATACGAAACGGCATTGTTTTCCCGGAAAGCGGCTGTACCTGGGTAGACAAGGAATTTGATACGTTACCGGTAAGGCCCCAGGACCCCTTTCAGGTCAGGAATGGCGACCAGGATAGTTTCCGGGAATCAATATTACCCTACTGGCAGGGGAAATCTCTTGAAGATGTGTTGCGCCGAAACGCCGGGTTGAAGATCGACGAGATTGCGGCGGTAGTGAAGATAAACCAGAAGGATCATGCCCAGGGCCATATCTGCCCGGACTGCGCCGCATGGCTTACCAAAGGTCCGGGGCTTTTGCGGCAAGAAGCGGAAACATCCCTGGCGGAAGCCCGAAAACAGGGTGAAGCCGAAAAAGCTGATTTTTACCGGGCTGTAGCCCTGGTCATGGAGGGAACGTGCCGCTTCATTATCCGCTACGCTGAACTGGCCGAACAGAAGGCGATGCCTGACATTGCCCGCGTCTGCCGCGCCCTGGCAAAACGGCCCGCGGAAAGTTTTCAGGAAGCCCTGCAATCTCTCTGGTTTCTCTTTACGATCCTTCATTTGGAATCCAATGCTTCCTCATTTTCGCCGGGCCGAATGGACACCTATCTCTACCCCTATTACAAGAAAGATATTGACACCGGAAAGCTTACCCAGGCGGAAGCCCTGGAACTCATTGAGTGTGTCTGGATCAAGTTTAATGAAATTGTCTATATGCGGAACCATAACAGTGCCCGGTACTTTGCCGGTTTCCCCATCGGTTTTAACATCGTCATTGGTGGACAGGATGAGGCGGGGCAGGACTTCGTAAATGATCTCTCTTTCCTGTTCTTAAAAGCTCAGGAACATTTAGGGCTGCCTCAGCCTAATCTTTCGGTACGGCTCCACAAACATACTTCCGATGAATTCTTGCACCAGGCGATCCGGGTAGTGGCCCTCGGTTCTGGTATGCCTCAATTTTTCAATGACGAATCGGTGATCCCGGCCCTCGAAAACCTCGGCATTGACAGGCGGGATGCCCTAAACTACGCCGTAGTTGGCTGTGTGGAACTGACCACCCAGGGTAACAATCTGGGCTGGAGCGATGCTGCGATGTTCAATCTCAACAAAGCGCTGGAACTTACCTTGACCGGAGGAAAGGACCTGTTGACCGGAAAACAGATAACGGAAAACCGGGGAGACCTTACCACATACCAAACTTTTGAAGATTTGGAAAAAGCCTTTGCCGCCCACCTTGATTATTATATCGAAAAGATGATCGCCTGCTGCGTAGAAGTGGAAAAAGCCCATATTGAACTTTTACCGACCCCCTTCCTTTCCGCCGTGATAAATAACTGTATGGCAAGAGGCGTTGACGTTACATCAGGAGGGGCACAGTACAACCTTTCCGGTATTCAGATGATACAGATCGCCAACCTCGCCGACAGTCTGGCCGCGATCAAAGCACTGGTGTTCGATGAAAACAGAATCGGCAGGGCGGAACTGCTGGCCGCCCTGGAAGGGAATTTTCAGGGACAGGAAGCACTGCGCCAGACCCTGATCCACCGCGCCCCCAAATACGGCAACGATGTTGATTGGGTGGATCAGTTGGGGGTAAAGTGGGCCGAATATTTCCGCAGGCGGTTGGAAGCCTACACTAACTATCGGGGCGGGCCGTATCATACCGGAATGTATACCGTGTCGGCCCATGTTCCTATGGGTGAAATGGTAGGCGCCTCCCCGGACGGCCGCCTTTCAGAAACGCCTCTGGCGGATGGCGGTATGTCGCCTATGTATGGCCGGGATCTTGCCGGCCCCACAGCGGTACTTAAATCCGTGTCCAAACTCGATAAATTGCTTACCTCCAATGGCGGACTTTTGAACATGAAATTTCTCCCGGAGTTTTTCGCAACTCCTGAAGGAATAGAAAAATTCGGCCTCTTCCTCCGGGCCTTTGTGGATCTGGAGATACCCCATATCCAATTTAATGTACTGCGCCGGGAAGACCTGACCGCCGCACAAAAGAACCCTGAACAGTACCGGAGCCTTACCGTTCGAGTCGCCGGTTACACCGCCTATTTCACCGAACTGGCGGGAAAACTCCAGGACGAGATTATCGCCCGTACCGCGTATGGAACACTATAGATAATGGCAGAGCGGGACACAACCGGCGCAATTTTTGACATTCGCCGTTTTTCCATCCACGACGGGCAGGGCATACGAACCACCGTATTTCTGAAAGGCTGTCCCCTCCGTTGCCGCTGGTGCCAAAACCCCGAAGGCCTTGATTTTGAAGCCCGTCCGGTGTGGTTTGAACGACAGTGTATCCATTGCCGCGCCTGTACGGAAAAAGCCGCGCACATCAGCGCCGCCCCAATGCTGGCCTGGGAAGGCGAAAAACTGCGCATCGAGGACTCCGGTCATACCGCCTGGGATACGGTGATAAACGCCTGTCCAACCCGGTCACTTGTTTGGGACAGCCGGACCATATCCGTTCCGGTACTTTTGGCCGAACTGGAAAAAGACCGAATGTTTTTTAATCACGGCGGCGGCGTTACCCTCTCCGGCGGCGAGCCTTTGGCTCAAGGCGAATTCGCCATTGCCATACTGTCTGCCTGCCGTCGGGCGGGGTTTCACACAGCCGTTGAAACTTCGCTTTTTACCCCGCCGGAAATCGTGGACACGGCGGCGGCGTTATGTGACACTATCATTGCGGACTGCAAAATTTTTGATGAACAGCGGCACCTTGAAGCGACCGATCAAAGTAACGCGATCATCCTCGAAAACATACGCTGCCTGCTTTCCGGCCCCCATGCGCAGAAAGTATTGATCCGCACCCCCTTGATACCGGGCTTTACCGCCGTCCGGGAAAACATAGCGGCAATCAGCGCCTTTATCAGCGGCATATATAAAGATGTTGCCTACGAACTCTTAAACTACAATCCTCTGGCGGCGGGAAAATACCCTTTGACAGGCAGGGCGTATTGTTTTACCGAAAATCCCAAACCCTACAAGGTGAAAGAAATGCAGCGCTTTAAGGATATTGCCCGAATAAACGGAATCACAAACCTAAAGGAGACATCATGAAACGTTATTCGGGAATCTGGTTTAATACCCCGCAGAATCTTTGACAAGGGATCTTTTCGAAAACAGGAGGAACTATGCATACTATCGGTATTGATATAGGGGGTACACAACTCCGTTGCGCGGAATTTTCGGAGAAACATGAGATCGTCAGTGTAATGAAAATTCCCAATGAAATTGGTATTTCCGCGGAAGCCAATATGGATAAGCTCATTGCTTTTATCCTTGAGCGAAAAAGTAAATGTATTGGCATTGGTATCGGTTGCCCTGGCCCTCTGGATTTCCCCGCCGGAAAGGTACTCAATCCACCCAATTTATACGGCTGGAACAATTTTGAGATTGTAAAATATGTGGAAGACAAAACCGGCCTTACCACTGTTCTCAATAACGACGCAAATGTTGCCGGGCTGGCGGAGGCGCTTTTTGGAGCAGGTAAAGGCTTTCAGTCAGTATTTTATATCACCATCTCTACCGGTATCGGCGGATCTTACATATACCGCGGAGAACTGGTAAACGGCGCTCATTCCTCGGCAGGGGAAGCCTACAACCTTATCGTTTGCGAGGATGATCGTCACAGCGCCAATGCGAATCCCGGTTCTATCAATGAGATGTGCGGCGGCAAAGGTCTTTTTCGGCAGACATGGGAATCATACAACCGCTGTGTGAAAACCAGAGAATTGTATAACGAATTGTACCTTAAACAGCGTGATCCAAAGGCAGTAGCAATAATTGAACGGTGTATCGATAATATGGCTAAAGCTATCGGCAACATCGCCTGTATTGTGGACCCTGACATTTTTATCCTTGGTGGTTCCATTGCCCTGCGCAGCCCCGGATTTTTGGAAATGCTTACGGAAAAGGCAAAAGAATATATGATCGATCCCGCATACCTCCATATTGAGAAAGCCCGCTTCGGCGATGATGCGGGGCTCATAGGAGCATCGTTACTCGTATCGGAGAAAGGTACAGGAGGTTAATACCATTATCACCATAACTCCCCTCCACGCCGCCCTTGTCTGTCTGCCAAATTCCCGCTATAATAAACATAGATGTATTGAAAACAACGCGGGAATCACTATGCGGAGCGTTGGCAGATGTAGATCCTTCAGGCTGTATACCCTGAAATCCTATAAAATTGGGACTAAAAAATGATTATTAAAAGAACTGTAATGGCGGTATTGTTGTTTGCCGTGGTACTGGCCGCCTGTGCCGCGGGGGGAAAGAAAGATGCCCCGGCCGATACCGCCGGCGGAGCAGGCAGCGAAACCGGAGCCGCCGGTAAAACCGGAGCCAGCAGCGAAATCGGAGCCGCCGGTAAAACCGGAGTTAGCGGCGAACTTGGCGCCGCCGACGGGGACAACTCCGGCGACGGCAATGATGTAAGCTATGCTTTTGGTTTATTTATGGGGACAAATCTAAAGGAAACCGGTTTTGTCTACAATTTTGACTATGCCGAAGTAACGCAGGGTTTCAGGGATGCTTTTGAAGAAAAGGGCGCCCGGCTTACCCAGGAAGAGGCGTACATCGCCGTACAAATGGCGTTCGCCGAATTCCAGGACAAGCTGGCCGCGGATAACAAGGTAAAAGAAACGGTGTTTATGACGGACAACGGGAAGAGAAGCGGGGTAACCACCACCGCCAGCGGCCTGCAGTACGAAGTCAT
>JAISNI010000175.1 GCA_031276295.1 Treponema sp. | reverse complement strand
AAGGCGTTTAAGGCAAAAATTGCCCTGGAAGCCCTCCGCGGCGAGAAAACACTCCAGGAAATCGCAATCGCCTACGGCGTTCATCCGAACATGGTCAGGCAGTGGAAAACACTGCTCCTGGAAAACGCCGTATCGATCTTTGAAAAGTCAGGGAAGGAAACTTCGGCCGAAGCCGAGCGCATAAAGGACGAGCTCTACCTCCAGGTCGGAAAACTCCAGGTTGAAAACGATTTCTTAAAAAAAAAGTATCGGCAACTATCCGGGAGCGAGCCGGCGCGGTAGAGCCGGAAAACCGGGAACTGACCATAGCCGAGCAATGCAGCCTGCTGGGTATCAGCCGCTCGGCTTATTATTATCAGCCTCAAGAAAAGGAGGACGAAAAAGAATGTGAACTGCTGAAAAAGATATACGCCGTGTTGGAAGAAATCCCGTTTTACGGCTACCGGAAGGTGTTTCGGGAACTGGTGGGGATGGGGGCAGAGGCCACGGAGAAACAGGTGCGGCGGATCATGAGGCGGGCGGGGTTACAGGCGGTATATCCGGGGAAACGGACGAGTATCAGCGCCAACGAACATCGGAAGTCCCCCTATTTACTGAGGAACAAGGCGATATGGCTAGCGAACCAGGTATGGGCGACGGACATTACTTAGATTAAGGTCAATGGCAGCCAGGTATATCTGGCTTGTATTATCGATTGGTACAGCCGGAAGGTTCTTGCCTGGCGGGTGTCGAATACGCTGGATGCGGCATTTTGCGTGTCGGTGCTTGAAGAAGCCTTGAGGGTATGGGGAGTTCCCGCAATCTTCAACAGCGACCAGGGGAGCCAATTCACCAGCGAGGCGTTCACCGGGGCGTCGCGGGAGCGGGGGGGTGAGGATCAGCATGGACGGGCGGAATCGCGCGCTGGACAACATCGTGGTGGAACGCTTATGGAGGAGTCTGAAATATGAAGACATCTATTTGAAGGATTACCGGGGTATGGAAGAAGTGAAGGCGGGATTGAAGAGGTATTTTGCATTTTACAACGGGAGGCGGTATCATGGGTCGCTTGAATACCGGACGCCCGACGAAGTGTACGTTTCAGCCTTCAAGGACGGGCAGGCAGAGGCCGGGCCTCTGGTTGCATAGCCAATTATGATTACCGGAATCCACCTTAACTATTTTCATTTTTTGTGTTGACAAAAGGGCGCAGTATAAACAATGGGGTACGGCCCTACTGCATATAACAGTCCTGTTTACGCGCAGACCCGTAAAGCGGGTCTGACGCCGCCGCCAGGCGGCTTGGCCTCCGCAACGGCTAGCAGCCTGCTACTTCCTGCATGATGAACCGGAGGAAATTTCCCCAACCCGGCGGCGGCCAGGGGTATTCGCTCGCTCTACGCGCCGCATAATTCCGGCGAATCGGGGTCGTAGTGCGTTTTTTCAGGGCCCCGTTTTGCATAACAGTAGACGCAGCCGTGCCGGCAGGTGTTGTACACGCCTATATCCCTGCTTGCGGTACAACGGCATTGCGCTCTCTGGCCCGTATCTTTCCTGTAGTTCAGGTTTAAGCCGCAGATCCTGTTTACAAGCTCATCGTCAATACATCGGTTGCGGACAATGCCGTAGGCGCTCAGATCTATTTTTTCGGAACATGAAGCGGCCCGGATGCCGTTCTTTGCCGCAATCGCACCGACGGTTTCCGCTATCAGGTTGCATTCTTCGGCGTCCGGTTCACGAATTTTGAGGGCGTTCAGTTCTTTTTCCAGAAAAGCATAGCGGTCAATAAAACTGATGACGCATTTTTCCGTATGGCGGTTCAATTTTGTACAGAGGTCCCCGAAGGCCCGCTCGTGGTATGCGGGTGAATATGTTTCCGAAAGGATGATAGGATCGTAGCGCCAAATTACCTTCTCCTTCCCTATCCGTTGCGAAAGTTCTCTGAAGGTTTCAATGATTTCGGCCTTGTCCCCTACATTCCGCTCCAGCACGGCATCGTAGGGGGTAAGCGTAAACTGGAAGTAATACCTATACCCAAGGCTGTCGATTTCGTCAAGGTAGTGCAGAAAATTTTTCGGATTCTTGGTCCAAAAGACTATGCAGGCTATATTTTGGGGATCAAGATCGATTTCCGTAACCCGGCCCGTATTCATGGGGTTTCGGACAAGCACTTTCTTTTCACGCAGGCGCTTGATAAACCATTCCCCGTAAAACGCGGGGATATCCGTCCTCCTGCTGGCGCTGATGACCATTCGGCAGCCTTTACGGGTTTTACCCGCGCTTTTCCGCGCTGATCCTCTTGTCGGCATCCACCTTTACACGATATACCGCTTCCCGTGCGGGCTCTATGGTGCTATCCCAGGGTCGTGTATACACAAAGCGCAATTCGGTTTCGCCCGGTGCAAGAGCCGCAAATACAAAGACAAACACGCCGCCGGAACCGACAATGCCCGGCGTCGTTTCGTTTTTAACGTAATCCGCCGAAATTTCCTTAACTATCCCCGCCGTTCCGGCGGTATAGGTCCAGGAATACCCCATTGTCGGGTTGCCTTCCAGTTCTATCCTGATACCCGCATGAGATTCGCGGTAACCCGATGCAAACAACACGGCGCTTACCATAAGGCCGGCGCTTAAAATCAATGTCCGTTTCATATAATCCCCTTGTTCATACGTTTATTCGTTTATTCGAAGCCGGGCCGAATACCCAAGAACCCGCCTTTCGGCGAGGGAACTTCAGGGCGGGGAGCGTCATAATCCCGATCCCCCAAGCGGCCCCGTGACCCGCGGGTTTCCACACGAATCTTCCCGCTCCCCGTATTTCAGGTGTCCCGTGCCTTTTTGAAGACAAGCCCTTCGCCGTTTTTTCCGGCAATATCCGCGGTAACCGTATCGCCCTCGGCTATCTTTCCTGCAATAATGGATTTTGCCAGAGGGTTCTCAAGCTCCGCCTGTATGGTCCGCTTGAGGGGCCGCGCGCCGAAAAGCGGGTCGTAGCCGCGCTCGGAGAGGAATTGCTTTGCGGCCTTGCTCGGTTTCAGGTTGATCTTCCGTTCGGCAAGACGGGCGGAAAGCCTTGCAAGCTGTATCTCCACGATCTTGCCTATCTCTTCTTTGCCCAGGCGGTTGAAGATCACGGTTTCATCAATGCGGTTCAAAAATTCAGGACGGAAGCTCTGTTTCAACAGTTCCATGAGGGCCGTCCGTATATCGTCCGGTTTTTTCGCTTCGAGGATCAGGTCCGATCCCAGGTTGCTGGTCATAATGATGATCACGTTCTTAAAATCCACCATCCGTCCCTGCCCATCGGTCAGCCTGCCGTCGTCCAGTATCTGAAGGAAAACGTTAAAGACTTCGGGGTGGGCCTTTTCAATTTCGTCAAAAAGGATGACGCTGTAGGGCCGCCTCCGCACCGCCTCGGTAAGCTGGCCGCCCTGTTCATAGCCGACATAGCCGGGGGGCGCGCCGATGAGCCTGCTTACCGAATGTTTTTCGCCGTACTCGCTCATGTCTATGCGGGTAAGGGCCTTTTCGTCGTTGAACAGAAAATCCGCCAGGGTCTTTGCCAATTCCGTTTTGCCGACGCCGGTAGGGCCGAGGAAGAGGAAGGATCCCAAGGGACGGGCGGCATCGGAAAGTCCCGCCTTGTTCCGGCGTATGGCATCCGCCACCGCTTCTACGGCGGCCTCCTGCCCGACAACCCGCTGTTCCAGAACCTTCTCAAGATCCAGGTACTTCTGCAATTCACCGCTCAGCATCTTGGAAACCGGTATGCCGGTCCAGGTTGATACCACCTGGGCTATGTCCTCTTCGCTGACCTCCTCGCGCAGGAGCGCCCCCTGGACGCCGCCGCGCTTGGCCTCCATCTGGTCGGTAAGGGCCTGGAGCTTCTTCTGGGCCTCCGGAATTCGTCCGTGCTTCACCTCGGCCGCCTTGGTTAAATTCCCTTCGCGCTCCCAGCGGGTCTCCTCGATTTTAAGCTCTTCAATCTGCTGCTTGATCTCCCGTATCTTCTCGATGTCCTTCTTTTCGCTCTCCCAGCGGGCGGTCATCGCGCTGCGTTCCGCGCTCAACTCGGCAATTTCCCTTTCAAGTTTGGAGAGGCGTTCCCTGCTTGCCGTATCCTCTTCCCGTTGCAGGGCCTGTTTCTCTATGGAAAGCTGGAGGAGCTTCCGTTCAAGTTTATCAAGATCGGTAGGGCGGGAATCGAGTTCCATTTTGAGCCGCGACGCCGCCTCGTCCACCAGGTCTATGGCCTTGTCCGGCAGAAAACGGCTGGTAATATACCGGTCGGACAGGCCGGCCGCCGCTACCAGGGCTTCGTCCTTGATGCGTACCCCGTGATGTACCTCGTAACGTTCCTTGAGGCCCCGCAGTATTGCGACTGTATCCTCAACCGAAGGCTCCGCGGTATAGACCTGCTGGAAGCGCCGTTCCAGGGCCGCATCCTTCTCTATGTGTTTACGGTACTCATCCAGAGTCGTTGCCCCTATACAGCGCAGCTCTCCGCGGGCCAGGGCCGGTTTGAGCAGGTTGGAAGCGTCGGTCGCTCCCTCGGCAGCCCCGGCCCCTACCAGGGTATGCAGTTCGTCTATAAAGAGGATTATCTTGCCGTCCGACGCCTGAATCTCGCGGATCACCGCCTTGAGCCGTTCTTCAAATTCGCCCCTGAATTTCGCGCCCGCAACCAGGGCGCCCAGGTCGAGGGCCAGGAGCTTTTTCCCTTTAAGGCCCTCGGGCACGTCCCCCGCAACAATGCGACGGGCAAGGCCCTCGGCAATGGCCGTCTTGCCGACGCCCGGCTCCCCTATCAAAACCGGATTGTTTTTGGTACGCCTGGACAGCACCTGCATGACCCGGCGTATCTCCTCATCGCGGCCTATAACCGGATCAAGTTTCTCCTGACGCGCCAGGGCCGTAAGATCGCGGCAGTACTTGTCCAGTACCTGGTACTTTTCCTCGGGGTTCTGATCGGTTACACGGGTGTTCCCCCGTACCGCCTTTAACGCACCGAGTATTGCATTCTTGGTAACGCCCGCTTTCTTGAGAAGCTCCCCCGTCCTGCCTTCGCTTGCCGCAATGGCGATAAGGATATGCTCGGCGGAGATAAATTCATCCTTGAGCGCGGCAGCCTCCACCTCTGCCTTGGCCAAAACCTTTGATGCGGCAGAAGAAAAGTAGAGTTGAGCCGCATCCCCGTAGATCTTCGGGTTTGACGCCATAAGAGACTCGGCCTCTTGAAGAAGCTGCTTTGGATCCGCTCCGATACGTTCTACAATAGATGTGCTAATGCCATCCTGCTGGCTTAAAAGAGCCGTAAGAATATGTTCAGTCTCAACCTGCGAATGATCGTTCTGTTGAGCCAGGGAAGACGCCGTGTTCAAGGCTTCCTGGGCTTTAATAGTTAACCGTTCATAGTCCATACCGATACCTCATGGTATAAAGTGTATCAAATCATAGGGCAGAGATTCAACAGACATACATTACATTTGCGAAACATATTTGGTAACAATTCTTTGTTATATTTGAAAGATAACTTCTTATTAAAAGATAACTAATTATAGCGTAAATTTTGCATAAATTTTATCTATTGCGTAAACCCTCGATATGTGCGTATAATAATCAAGGGGAATAATATGGGAAATCAGCGTAAAAACATCATTTTGGTTGATGACAGCATTACCAATCTGACCGTCGGAAAGAACATCCTCATAGAAAAATACAACATTTTTACGGTACCTTCGGGAGAAAAGCTGTTCAATATTCTTGAAAGGGTTATTCCGGACTTAATACTTCTTGACATTGAAATGCCGGAGATGGACGGCTATGAGGTGATAAAACGGCTCAAGGCAAGCACGCGAACCGCGGAAATTCCGGTTGTTTTTCTTACCGCAAGGAATGATACGTCAAGTGAACTGGAGGGTTTGTCCCTGGGCGCTATAGACTATATCTCTAAACCCTTTTCTCCGCCCTTGCTTTTAAAGCGTATAGATCTGCATCTTTTGCTTGAATCCCAGAAGAGGCAGCTTCAGGACTACAACGACAACCTTCAGGCTATGGTACTGGCCAAGACCCAAACCATCCTTCAGATGCAGAACTCTCTGCTCAATACCGTTGCCAACCTGGTGGAAAATCGGGACGAGATTACCGGCGGGCATATTGAACGTACCCAGAACTATCTAAAAATTTTGCTGGATAATCTGGAAAAGAAGGGAATATACCGGGAAGAAATCGGTAGCTGGGACATGGAATTCCTTCTCCAGTCCGCCCAGCTCCACGATCTGGGGAAAATTTCTATCAAGGATAGCATACTGCTCAAACCGGGCAAACTTGATCCCGAGGAATTTGAGGAGATGAAGAAGCATACCATCTTCGGCGTTAGAATTATTGAGGAAATAGAAAAGACCACGCCGGAAAGCAGCTTCCTTAAACATGCCAAGATATTTGCCGGGACCCACCACGAAAAATGGGACGGAACCGGTTATCCTTACGGTCTTAAAGAGGACAATATTCCCCTCCAGGGCAGGCTTATGGCCGTAGCTGATGTTTACGATGCGCTTATCTCGGTACGGCCCTATAAAAAGTCCTTTAGCCATGAGGAGAGCATAAGAATCATCAAGGAAGGAAGGGGAACCCAGTTTGATCCCGTTCTGACGGACCTCTTCCTTTCGGTTTCAGATGAATTTGCCGCTATCTCCCAGGCCGGAGCTAAACTCTAGCAGCCCGTTGCGCTTCGCGCAACAAACCGCTAGAAACTGCGCTACGAGTTTCATTATAAAACTTGATCCAGCTTCTCTATGGCTTTATCGTAATCCGCAAGCAGGACAAGTTCTTCCAGATCGGAAATCAGTTCTTTTATCGCCGGGGTTAAAGACATGGACATCGCGTCGTTTATGAGCGTATTCACCGTTTCTATGTCCATAGCCTTGAGGGCATCCTTTAATGCGGCTAAATGTAGCTTGGAAACATCGGTTACGTCCTTATCTTTGGCTGCCGTATCTTCCAGGGTAGAAAGAACGGAGGAAATAGCATCGGTAAGGGCCTTGAGTTGTTCAAGGAATTTTTCCGAATTGCCTTGGAGCACATTCCAGGGTTCACCGCCTTCCGCCGCGTTTTCAAGACCGGCGGCAAAGTCTCCCAACTCTCTGGCCCCAATGCTGCGGGCCGCGCTTTTAAGGGCATGAACCAGAATTGCGTATGTTTCCCGGTCTTCCTGAGAGAGCGCATCCCTGATCTGCCCAATCCGTTCCTCCGCATCACGGGAAAAAACGGTAAGTATCCGCAAGTATGAATCAAGGGAATTGCCGGTATTGAGAATGCCGGCTTCTACGTTGATTCCCTTAATTTCTGGTAAAACCCTGCTATCCTTGCCTCTATCGCCTATCTGCCGGTTTACCTTGATCTGTTTTTCTTTGGGCAGCCATTTTTCAAGAATAGCTTCAAGTTTCTGCATTTCTATAGGTTTGGCAAGAAAGTCGTCTATCCTGTTTTGAAGGAGCACCTCCCGCTGGCCTGACATAGCGTTGGCCGTAAGGGCTACTATGGGAACATGGTTGTAATAGTCGTCATTTTTTTCTTTGGACATGGCCCGTATGTGCGCCGTAGCTTCTATCCCGTCCATCCCCGGCATCATGTGGTCCATAAAAATTATGTCGTAGCGTGTTTTTTTTACCATCTCCAGCGCTTCACGGCCCCCCAGGGCGGTATCCGCCTGTATACTGTAAAGGGCCAGCAATTCCTGGGCGACCCGCAAATTGGTCATTATATCGTCTACGATGAGTACCTTCCCATCGGGGGCCTGGAAACGGGACGCATTAAACACACGAGACACGCTAACCGTATCGTTTGGTTCTATGCTGTCATCGTTCAGGCCGTTGAGGACATTGGCCAGCGAGATAGAGTAGATAGGCATGAGGATGCTGCCCGTTTCTTTAAAAACTGACACCTCGCCAAGGTCCACCATGATAACAAGTTTAACGGAGATAGTTTTCTTTCCCCATATACGGATACATTCCATAGCATACTTTGAGGAAACAAAGGCAAAGTCGTAGCCTTTCTTTTCCAGTTCAACGGTGAATTCCTCAAAATCCCTGACGCAGTAAAAGCTTACCTCAAGGCTGTTCATGGCGCTGACGAGAGAACGGGCAAATTCCTGACGTTCTTCATAGACCAAAACCCGTTTCCGATCAGGCCGTTCTACAATGGCCGTTCTTTGCGGGTCGACTATGCCCTGGGTAATGGTCGCGGTAAAGGTGGAACCCTGCCCGTAAATGCTTTCTACGGTGATAGAACCTTCCATAAGGCTGCATAAGTGGTTGGCTATAACCAGTCCCAGTCCGGTTCCCTCTATGCCCTGGTTACGCTCTTCGTCCAGGCGGGTAAATTCGTTGAAGAGCTTTGCCTGATCCTCGGGTTTTATGCCTATCCCCGTATCGCTTACCATAATGCTCAAGGATATTCTTCCTCTGGGCAGCCTTTCTTTTATCTTTACGGTTAAGTTTATATGGCCTTTCGGTGTATATTTCACCGCATTATTGAGAAGATTGATCAGTATCTGCCGGATCCGTATCTCATCGCCTAAAAGCTGCGTGGGGATAGCCGGATCGATCTCGACAAAGAAATTTACTCCTTTACCTACCATGCGTATCCGTATAATATTAATAATATTGTTGATGAGGGAGGCAAAATAGTAGGGTTTTGTTTCTATCTGCATGTGTCCCGACTCTATTTTAGAAAAATCCAGAAGATCGTTGATGATGGCAAGCAGGGTATTTCCCGACTGTTTGATAATGGAGATATACTCCTGAAGTTCCCGAGGAAGATTCTTCCGTAAAATAAGATCGGACATTCCCATAATGGAATTCATAGGGGTGCGTATTTCATGGCTCATACGGGCAAGAAAGGACGACTTGCTTTTATTTTCCGCATCGGAAACGGTCTTTTTATAGGATATGTTGAGCAGGATAAAAGACAGAATAAGCATAAACACGACGCCTATAAGGGAGAGTATGACGATCATCCGTGTTATCGTTTGATAATAGTATTCCGTTGATAAAGCAATCCCTATGTACCAGCCGTTATAGAGCCTGCGGAAAAAGCTGATAACTTTCTGCCCCATATTGTTGCGCAGACTGATCCTGAAAACATCCTTGTTCGTTGACGCCAGCTCTTCGGCAGCCTTGGCATGAGCGGGACTTAATTCCTTGAGATTCCGCCCCAGGTTGAAATTATCAGGGTGGGCTATAAGGATTAAATCCTGATTCATAAGCAGGCCGTAGCCGCCGCTGACAAATTCTATATTCTTGACGTACTCTGAAATAGGTGTAATATCAATATCTGTAGAGATAACTCCGTAATATTTTCCATCGGTGCTGTATAGTTGTTTGGAGGCTGAAATAATAGTCTTTTTTGTCAGTGCGTCAATATAAGGAGACGTATAGCCCAGCCCTCCCTTTGCATCCTTCGCCGCAGAATACCAGGGCCGTGTTGTAGGCTGATAATCTTCCGGCGGTATCCAGCGGCTGCCGTTATAATAGGTATTGTTCAGATAACCGCAAACCCCTATAAAGTCGGAAAGCAGTTCGCCCTTTGAAGCAAGCGTAAGAGCATCAGTAAATTCCTCCATAAAGGCGGTGAGTTCGTCGCTGCTGGCGCCGGCATCCAGTTTTTCCCGTATGGACAGGGACATATGGAACATCGTGATCTCGGCTTCCCTAAGCTGGGCAAAGATAATAGCCTCGGCAGTATTAAGTATTTCCTGGGCATTGGTCCTGGCCTGCAATTCGGCTATGCTGCTTATAAAAAAGCTGCTTATAAGGACCATAAAGAAGAAAGCAAGGAAAATAAAGATAAGCTGCTTGTAGTCTTCTTTAAGGATGTTTTTTATTTTCATTTTTCCCTCCGGAAAATAGTACAGGAGGCCCTAGCAGTTTGTTGCGCTTCAACGCAAAATCGTATAAAAATTCACGAAAGTGAATTTTTATACCTTGCAAACTGCATAAGCAGCCCCGATTACCGGGATTTTTTGCATGAATATGCAAAAAATCCACAAGTGCAACAGGCTGCTAGAAACCTGAGTTTTCGGAACCAACAATTATAAAGCCCCTCATACTTAGGCTATATAATACTATAAATTTTAAAAAATTTATAGGTAGGCATACATAATTTGTGAGCGGCGAATCCTCAAATTTATTCATTTTCATGCAAAAAATTCACAAGTGCAACAGGCTGCTGGTAAACAATATGCTTTGCCTTGAAGTTCGCGCGCGGGTGCGTGCGGAGGGTATTAAACCCCTCAGAACGAATGAATATCCGTCATTTTGAAATTCCTTCAATTCGGAATATGAAAATCTCCTAAAGTGATTTGCCTAAAAGATGAAAGGTGGTATACTCATGAACAGTCCTTGGGAGGAGACGTACTATGCTCAGGATACACAAAGCCGATC
>JAISNI010000152.1 GCA_031276295.1 Treponema sp. | reverse complement strand
AGGGTTTGGAACAAGGTCTGAAACAAGGCTTGGAACAAGGCCGGGAACAAGGCTTGGAACAAGGCCTGGAACAAGGTAGAGAAGAAGGCCGGGAGGAGAATCGGCGGGAAACGGCAAATAATCTTAAAGAGATGGGCCTGCCTGTTGACCAGATAGCCGCCGCAACCGGACTTGATCCGGAACTGATCAGAGCCCTCTAACCAGGAGCCTGTTGTACTTGCGATAACGTAATTTACAAGTAAGCGCACATGGCGCTAGCAGTTTGTTGCGCTTCAGCGCAAAATCGTATAAAAATTCACGAAAGTGAATTTTTATACCTTACAAACTGCATAAGCAGCCCCGATTATCGGGTTTTTTTTGCATAAAGCGGACCAAAGGTCCGATGCAAAAAATCCACAAGCGCGACAGGCTACTAGGCGTCCTATGTTATTTTGTCAAGCAGAACCCTCCGCTTCCGCCAATTTTTTTATTTTACCATATCCTGCTCCTTCCTAATACAGTTGGAAAAATAGGGGGCTCTGCTCGGGGTATACTAAGATCCTATTCGGGGGAGCGGCGCCAAAACGCCGCTCCTCACTCTTTTCTTCGGTCGCCGTTGCGATTAGTATTCGTGACGAGGTCTGCCAGAGTATCTACCCTGACCGTTCCCTCCCAACACCAAGCAATCGACGCCGGCCCCTCTATCTCGTCAGATATAAGATACCCTTTTTACAAAATATCATAAAGTATTCGTGGTAAAATTTCTTCGGTACGCCTATGGCGCCTGCGGACTTTGGTTGACCTCGCTGTTATTATTGTATACACTTCATTATCAATCCAAGGATGTTTTGTACAATTCAACCGGGATTTTAGGGGCTCCCGCCATAAGATTTAAAGTATGGAGTGCTAAATGGAAAAGCGAACATTGGGGAAGACCGGTTTTTCTATCGGTGTTTTTGCGTTCGGCGGTATTGTCGTAAGGGATACCGAACAGACCGAAGCGGATAACCTTGTGGCCGAAGCGGTGGACAGGGGGGTTAATTATTTTGACGTGGCCCCCTCCTATGGTAATTCTCAGAATATTTTGGGGCCGGCGCTTAAGCCTTACCGCCGGAAGGTCTACCTTGCCTGTAAGACGGAGAGAAGAACAAAGGACGCGGTTCTGGAGGAACTGCGCAATTCCCTTGAGCTGCTCAAGACCGATTACTTTGACGTTTACCAGATGCACGCGGTAAAACCGGAAGAAGTGGATACCATTCTGGGGCCCGGCGGGGCGCTGGAAGCCTTCGTGTCCGCCAAAGAGCGGGGGCTTGCACGGAATATCGGCGTTACCACGCATTTTGACGAGGTTGCACTGAGGCTTCTTAAAAGCTATGCCTTTGATACGCTGTTATTCCCGATTAACTGGGCCTGTTACCTAAAAGACGGCCTTGGAAAGGCGGCCCTGGAAGAAGCCGCCGCCCGTAATATGGGCCGTATAGCGATCAAGGGCCTTGCAAACAGGGCCAAGGAGCCCAAGGAAGACGGTTACCCCAAGTGCTGGTATCGGCCCCTGTTTGACGACCCCGAATTGGCGGATATGGCGTTGCGTTTTACCATGCAGCAGGATGTCCATACCGCGGTTAGTCCGGGGGACGCAAGGATGCTCAGGCTCGGACTTTCTATTGTAGAAAAATACCAGGGGAAACCCCGGCCGCTCGACGGCGGGGAACTTGCGGAACTGAAGCGCCGCGCCCTCGCGGTAAAGAATCCTATCTTCCCCCATTAGGCGCTCTGTATGAAGGAGGAGGAACGTAAAGATCCGCACGGTTTCCCCGGAGCGGGGGCGGAAACGGCCGCTTCCCAGGCGGCACAGGATCGCCGGGACGATTTTGAGATAGCGGTTTCTCCCCAGCTTGTCCGGAACCTGCTTGCGGAAAATAAGAGGCTCAACCGTGAATTGCGGCAGGCCAGGGAAGCCTTGGGTAAGGTCAATTCCTCAAACACACCCCCCGCCCAAGGGGAGCCTGAGCGCCGCCTGCGGTATGAAAAGCGGGAAAAGTACCTCAATCTTGTGCTTGAGCATATCTCCAATATCATCATTCTCCTGGACGGGGACGGATGCTTTCTGTACTGTTCACATACCTTTCTTGACTTCCTTGCCGTTGACCATTTCAATCTGATAAAAGGACGGAACATCGAGCAGGTCCATGAGATCTGCGCGGACAGGAAACTGGTTGAACGGGCCGTTGAACATTTCAGGCGTACCCGTGCGGAGCATAAAACCATCGTTGATACTATACGCATTGATTCTTCCGGGAAGGGCGGCTACCGCGACTATTCGGTTAGTTCCACCCCACTTATGGACGGCGGGGGGGACTTTGACGGGGTGGTGATTATCTTCCAGGACGTTACCGATCTGTTGCGAACCGAGAGCGACGAGAGAACCAGGGTCATGCTTGACGCGACCCCCCTGGCCTGTACGTTCTGGGACGAAGAGGGGAATATAGTCGACTGCAACCAGGAGTGCCTGGCACTTTTTGAAGTTTCCTCCAAAGAGGAATTTTTTAAAAAATTCAATTCTTTTTCCCCCGTGTTTCAGAGCGATGGGAATGTCAGCGTAGAAAGGATGCGCATGGACAGGGAGGAAGCCCTGCGGACAGGGCGGAAGGACTTTGAATGGCTCCACCGCACCGCCGGGGGAACCTGGCTTCCCTCCGAGGTGATCCTTGTCAGGGTAAAGTGGCGCGACGGGTACCGCGTGGCGGGCTTTACCCGGGACCTCAGAAACTTAAAGGCCAGCGAGGATCGGGTACGGGCGGTTCTTGAGCGATCAAGGGAGCTTGAGATTGAGACCGAGACGGCAAAGATAGCTTCCGAGGCCAAGAGCAAATTCCTCGCGTCCATGAGCCATGAGATACGGACCCCCATGAACGCGATTATCGGTATGAGCGAACTGATGCGTACCGATAATCTTGACCAGACCCAGCGTATGTTCTTTACGGACATTAAGCAGATGTCAAAGGCGCTGCTCCAGATAATCAACGACATTCTTGATATTTCCAAGATAGAAGCGGGAAGGATAGAGCTTTTCCCCGTGCATTTTAACCTCCCCGAATTGTACGATAACATCTGTTCCATGAGCCTCTACTCCGCACAGGCCAAGGACCTTGAGTGGCGTTCATCCTTTGATCCTGCCGTACCTCAAATAATCGTCGGAGACGACGTGCGCATCAGGCAGGTGATCACCAACATCGTGAATAACGCGATTAAATACACCCGGGAAGGGTATGTCGACTTCAGCGTAAAAAAAGAAACAAGGGGGGAACGGGACTATATAGTCTTTACCGTTAAGGATACGGGCATAGGAATAAAAAAAGAAGATTACCCCAAGCTGTTTACCACCTTTCAGCAGCTTGATGAAAGCAGGAACCGGGGCATTATGGGGACGGGCCTTGGGCTGTCCATTACAAAAAGTTTTGTTGAGATGATGAAAGGCACGATAGAGTTTGAAAGCGAGTACGGCAAGGGCTCCGTTTTCAGGATCTACCTTCCCTTGACGCCGGGTGAAACGGCTCAGGTTGAGAAGAAGTACGAACAGTACCGGCTCAAGGCAAAGGCTGAAACAAAGGTGCTTGTTGTTGACGATAATACCATCAACCTCAAGGTGATCCTGGCCTTTCTTACCCGGCATGGTATAAACGCCGATTTTGCCGAAAGCGGGGCGGAAGCCATAAAAAAAATCAAGGAATTTTCCTACGATCTGGTATTTATGGATTATATGATGCCGGAAATGGACGGCATTGAGGCAACCATCCGCATACGGGAAATGGACGGGGGCATATACCGGAACCTTCCTATCCTGGCCCTGACGGCCAGCGCGGTAACCGGGTCCAGGGAAAAATTCATAGAGGCGGGGATGAGCGACTTTATCTCCAAGCCCGTCGACGCCTCTGAATTGAACCGTAAACTTATCAAATGGCTGCCGCCGGAGAGGATACTTGCCATAGAGAACATTTCCCCCGATTCCCAACCGGGGGAAATCAAAAAGAAGAAAAAAAGTAAAACGGAAAAGCGCCCGGACGGACGGGAAGCGCCGGAAAAACGGGGCGTCAATTTTCATATAGGACTGGGCCGTGTAGGAGGGGATAAAAAACTCTATGCCCAGCTTATCGCAACCTTTAGAAAGGATCATGCACGGGATGACCGGAAGATAGAGAAGAGCCTGGAGGCCGGGGATATAAAAACCGCGTACCGGCTTTCCCATACGCTTAAGAGTACCGCGGGCCTGCTCGGCGCCGCCGAACTCCGTACCATCTCCGGCGGGATAGAAAAAGCCCTTGCCGATGAGGATGCCGATAAGGCGAAAGTCTTCCTGCCGCGCCTCAAGGAAGAACTGGCGCTGGTACTCCGGGAATTTCAGGGGACAGGGCTCCCCGCCGCCCGGCCCCCTCATCCGGTGCCCGACAAAAAGGCCGCCATGGATGTATGCGAGAAAATCGCTCCCCTGCTGAGGGCCAGAAACTCCCAATGCCTTGAAATGCTGGACGACATTAAAAAGATCTTTTTACCGCTGAACGACCGGGGCGAAAAATTTGTAAAACAGATAGAAAATTTTGAATTTGAAAGCGCGGAAGAAACGCTTGAAGATATAAGAAAGCTACTCTAAAAAGCACGTCCGGGAGCAACGGTCGAAAATATCGGATGGGCAGGGACAGGGTTTGTTCAGGCCGGTTTATGGGGAATGAAACGGAGATTCCTGAGCGCACGCGTTCAAGTGAACGCCGCATCCGGCTTATTCACATATTTTCTTTTTTTTGATATTCTTATCCGTACCATGATAGAAGTACATAAACTTTGCAAGCGATACGGGCCTTTTGCGGCCGTAAAAGACGTATCCTTTTCGGTAGGGACAGGGCAAGTCCTGGGGTTTCTGGGGCCTAACGGCGCGGGGAAGACGACCGTCATGAAGATACTCACCGGTTATCATTTCCCGACAAACGGGGAAGCCCGGATAGACGGCATTTCCGTTCAGGATGAGCCGGTTGAGGTAAAGAAGCGTATAGGTTACCTCCCCGAAAGCGTTCCCCTCTATGGGGATTTAACGGTTGACGAATACCTTTCCTTTGCCGCCCGGGCCCGCCTTTTGTCCCGAAACGAAGCGGGGAGCGCCGTTAAACGGAGCGCCGCCGCCTGCGGCCTTGAGCCGGTGTTTTCCCGGCGGATAGAGGCGCTCTCCAAGGGGTACAGGCAGCGGGTCGGGCTGGCCCAGGCTATCATCCACGATCCCCCCATCCTCATCCTTGACGAGCCGACAAGCGGCCTTGATCCCAACCAGATCATCGAAATCCGTTCCCTTATTAAGGAACTGGGCAAGCGTAAAACCGTGATCCTCTCTACCCATATCCTCCAGGAGGTTGAAGCGGTCTGCTCCCAGGTGCTTATCATTAACGAGGGGCGCATTGCGGCCCAGGGGAACCCCGATGAGATAGCCCTTTCCATGAAGAGTGGCGATACCTGGGATCTTATCCTTAAAGGGCCAGGGCTGAAGGCGGCGGCGGACCTTGAGGAAAAACTTGCGCGGCTGGGGAAGATCTCTGCGGTAAGCATAGCCGTGCCGCAGGAAGGGGTTTTCCGTCTTGGGTTTAGTATCCCTGTCCCTGAAAACACTGTCGGCCTTTCCGCCGATCAGGGGGAGCGTATCTTTGACTGGGCGGTCGGGGAGGGGCTCAAGATACTCGGCATGAACCGGAAAAAACTCAGCATGGAAGATATATTTGTCGCTCTTACCAACGAGGCGGGAGGGGAACAATGACGGTAATGCCGCACAAAGCCCTGATCCTCGCGCGGAAGGAACTCTATTCGTATGCCTATGCTCCGGCCTTTTACGGTACCGCCGTGTTCTTCCTGCTCTTTACGTCTATCTGGCTTCTCTATATCCAGCGTTTCTTTGCCCTGGACAGCGCCTCTTTCCGCGGCTACTTTGCCGCGTTTCCGCTGGCCTTTATTCTGGTTATACCTGTTTTAACCATGAAGAGCTGGGCCGAGGAACGGAAGTTGGGGAGCGTGGAACTGCTCCTCACCATGCCCTTTTCCGAATGGGACCTGGTACTGGGTAAGTTTATCTCTTCATTCGCCGTTCTCGCCGTCCTGCTGCTCCTGACCATACCGATGCCCCTCAGCATCCTCCCTCTGGGCGATTTTGATCCGGGCGTTATCGCAGGCGAATACGCGGGGGCGCTGCTCTTAGGTTCCTCGGCCGTCAGCCTGGGCCTCCTCCTTTCGAGCCTTTCAAAAAACCAGGCGGGGGCCTTTCTGGGGAGCGCGGTTGTCCTTCTTGTAACCACGATGATACACCAGTTGGGCCTTTCCCTCAGCCTGCCGCCGCCGCTCTCAGATTTGGTGAATTTCATTTCCCTTTCCTTCCATTTTGAGAGCTTTTCCCGTGGCCTTATCGACAGCCGCGACCTGGCCTTTTTTATCCTGAGCACGGTTCTGTTCCTGTTCCTTAATACCCGTGTGATCCTGTACCGGAAGTGGAGGTAAACGATGACGAGAAAAGAATATACCGTCATTACGGTTTTAAGCATAGCCGTGCTGATAGCCGCCATGCTTCTTTCCCGGCGTATCTGGTTCCGCCTGGATTTAACGAAGAACAAGGCGTATACGATTTCGGAAGTGTCCCGCCGCCTGTACCTGGAAATTCCCGATCAGGTACAGATAAGCTACTATCTTTCCGAAAAACTTTTTGCAATTCATCCCTTGCCTTCCGAAATTGACGATCTTCTGCGGGAATATACGGCCCATTCCCGCGGCAAGATACGTTACATGCGGAAGGATCCTGCAAAGGCCGGCGTTACCCGCGAGATTGAGCAGCTTGGGATACTGCCCCAGCAGATGGAGACGGTTGAGCAGGACGAGGCCAGTGTAGCCACCGTATATTCGGGCATACTCATCGAATATCTGGATAAGGCCGAAGTGCTGCCCGCGGTTCTTTCCCTGGATACCCTGGAATACGATATAACAAGCCGTATCCGGAACCTCATCAGGGACAGGGAGCGGGAAGCGGGGGTGATCGTCGGGGACGCCGCCAAACAGTGGGAGCGGGATTTTACCGCTCTTGACGGCGCGTTCCGCAATTCAGGTTTCCGTACCAGGCTTATTACCGCAGGCGATGAGATTCCCGATGCCCTGCCGCTGCTCTTTGTCCTGGGAGGGGCGGAGGATTTGGACGATTGGGCGCTCTACCGGATAGACCGCTATATTCAGGGCGGGGGACGGGTCTTCTTTGCACTGGACGGCGTCTCGGTGGATTCCCAGGGGAGCCTTGAGGCCCGTCCGGTAAACGACGGCGGCCTCTTGGCCATGCTTGCGTCCTACGGAGCCGCGGTGGAGCCGGAACTCCTGCTGGACAGGACGGCGCTGAATCTTCAGTACCAGACCGTAAGCTCCACCGGGATGAGGCAGATACGGATAACGCGCTATCCCCACTGGATCGGAACCCTCGCGGATAACGCCAACCCCGCCCATCCGATAACCGCGCAGTTCCGGGGTCTGGACCTCTACTGGCCAAGCCCGGTAACCCTTAAAACGCCGCCCGGCGTCGAGGCCGAGGTTCTTATCTCCAGCACTCCGGGCGCCTGGCTTATGACGAAGAACTTTAACGTCAATCCCGATATGCCGCAGTATTTTGATACCGAGGCCGAAGATACCCGCGGGGCGCGGGCGCTTGCGGTTTGTCTTTCCGGCATAATCCCCAGCCGTTTTTCCGGCCTGCCCAAGCCGGTACGGGAAGGAGCGGAGGAGGAATTGCCTGAGCTTCCCGCGTCTGCAAGGAGCGCCCGGATCATCGTGGTAGGGGACGCCGATTTTGCCGGCAATATGCTGGCGTATACCGACAGCCGGCGCAACCTCGATTTTATCCTCCAGGCCGCGGACTGGCTTGGCAATGACGAGGACATCATCGGGATACGGAACCGTGAAAGCGCGGGGGGCAGGCTTGACAGAATAACCGATCCCCACCGGCGCGCCTTTACCATGAATTTTGCCCGTATCCTCAATACGGTTATTATTCCGCTGGCCCTTATAAGCCTGGGTTTTTTCCTGGCATGGCAGAGGAGGCAGCGTTCTTCCGCGATGGAAAAACAGGAGTATTCAGATGACGTATAAAAAAAAGGTAACGGTTCTTGCGGTTTTGCTTGCCCTTCTTACCCTTGTCTATACCGCAAGCATCTTTTTTGATCCCCGGCATCTTGACGAACGGAACGCCCGGTATGCCTGGCTTGACGAGCGGCTTGTCCCCCAGGCCGACCGTATCGAGATTGTCAGGGACGGGGAAGCAATTACCCTTTCGTGCAGAAACGGCGCCTGGTTTGCCGTAGAGGACGCCGGGGAATTCCCCGCGCGGCAGTACCGGATCGAGGACCTCCTGCGGATACTGTCAACGGAAGCGGCCTATCCTGTACGGGCCCGGGACGCCGCCTCGTATGAACGGCTTTCCCTGACGGAAGAAGCCGCTTCCCGCATCGTTGTCCGCGGGGGCGCGGGCGCCTACCCCCTGCTGGACCTCCTGGTCGGCAGGGGAGACGCTGCCGGTGTTGAGATCAATTTACGGAAGAACGGTGATACAAGCGAGGTGCGTTCAGGCGAGGACAAACTTACGGCGTATATCGTAAGCCCCCGCACGTCCTGGTACAATCTGCGCCTCTTTCCCGATGCCGAGAATAATGCCCTCAACGCGGGTTCCGTTCAGCGTTTGTCCGTCTACGCTACTCCGGCAGGGGACACGGATACCGCGGATGGGGATGTACTTGGGGGCGCGGCCGTGGAAAAGCTGGAACTGGCCAGGGACAATGATGCGGGCGGCTGGGTACTGAACCGCGACGCCGGCATAGCCCTGGATAATCCAAAGGTAGAATCGTATATCCGCTCCGTCCTGGAAGCCGAAGGGGAGAATTTCAACACGGAAGTGAGGCCGGAGGATCCCGCATTTAACGATGCCCGCATAGAACTGGAACTGGATGACGGTTCTATCCGTACCATACGGGCGGGGCCGAAAAATGAACAGGGCCGGAGGAACGTGGCAGTGAGCGGAGCCGGTTACGTGTATGTTCTTGCGGGTTGGACCGCGGACAGGATATTCAGAGACGCCGACTATTTTAAGAAGAATTGAAACTGCCGCAGTGTCAAAATTTGTCGGGGGGACCCTGGTTGGGTATGTTTGTGCAAACTTTTTTGTCAAATTAAGGGACAGGGTTGTTTACCGGGGAGAGGCGCTTTCCGCCGTATTTTAGACTGTCCCTAAAGTTTGCGAGGGGTTAATTAACGTGAGGCTAATTAAGGAGAGAAACCGCTGGTTTTAGGGAACTGAGAGTCTTGAGCCTGTCCCTTTAATCAGTTATTTGCCTCTTGCCCCACAAGCCTGTCCCCTGTCAAGTCCTTCACATCCCCGTCCCCTGAACTCCGTCCCCTTTCAAAATTCCTTCATCTCCCCTTCATTTTTTTTCATCCAGACTAAAGCAATTCAGCACCTTGCCCCCAATAATACGGTATGCGTAAACCTCGTGAACAAAAAGAAAACGGCGTACATCACGTTACCGTTCAAACGAACCGGGGAGAAAAATCTTTCCTCGACCTCAATGCACAAGCCATGTACAGGGATATCCTCAAAAAGGCCCAGAAAAAGTTCAACTTTACCCTAATAAGCTGCGTGTTTACCGAAAACTGGGTTGATCTGTACATCTATGTCGGGGTAGGCTGTACCATTTCCGCCATTATGCACTGGGTACAGCCGCTCTTCACCCGCCGGTGGAACAAGAAATACGGTCTATTCGGCTCATTTTGGCGGGACAGGTTCTTCTCTGAAGTGATAGAGTACATTGAAGAAGTGAAGGAATGGATGGAGCAGGTATTTAAGAGGATAAAAGAAAAACTGTTTAAGGGGAAAATGAAGATATGGAGTATAAAAGAGTTTATAGCCAAGAGCAGGCCGGGTTCCCAAATCGAAGCGGTACCAACTCTTAGTGCATATATGACCGGATAGCATAACCTGTTACGCCGAAGTTGTTTAGGATAACACAGATGCCTCACCGACCGGACGGGGGAGAGGTATGCGCGGAGGCGCATACCCCAGGCAAAAAATTTGCCCCGAACTCACGGCAACTGAAAACTAGCCGGTCTTTCCCCTGATAATTTCCCACTGGGTAGAGAACATTCCGCAGAACATCAGGATAAAACCCAGCAGGGTAAAGCGTCCGAGTTCATTCCCCGAGAAGATAAGCCCTCCGATGGCGGCAAAGACGCCCTCAAGGCACAGTATAATCGTGGCGTGGGCAGGCGGCGCGTCCTTCTGGGCCGCCACCTGCAAGGTATAGGCTATGCCTACCGAGCATAACCCGCCGTAGAGCAGGGGGATTATGCCGCCGTATACGCCGGCAAGGGAGAATTGCTCGGTGATGGGCCCCGCAGGAAGCCCCAACCCTATGCACAACGCCGATGCAAGGGAGAAAAGCGCGCACCAGGCAAACTGGCCGGAGGACAGCATGACAGGATCGATTTGCCGCACAAGCCGGTCTATCACCAGTATATGAAGGGTCCAGAAGACGGCGCTTACCAGGGTGATAAGATCGCCCGGATTTATCCGTCCCATAGCGCCTGCAACGGAGAGGAAGTAAAGGCCCGTCAGGGTAAAACCGGCGCCAATCCAGGTAGGGATGCCGGTCTTCCTACCCAGGAAAATGCCGAAAATCGGCGTCAGCACGACATAGGTTCCGGTAATAAAGCCGGAATGTCCTTCGGTTGTATACAGGATGCCTATCTGCTGGAGGGAAGCTGCAATAAAGAGGCACAGGCCGGCAATAAAACTTGAACGGACAAAAAGGGCGGCCTTCAGAGCCGTGCCGGGAAGCGCCTTTTGCCTGCGGAAGAGGATCAGAGGCAACAGGGACAGGCTTCCGAGTAGGAACCGTATGCCGTTATAGGTAAAAGGTCCCATATAATTCATACCTTTACGCTGGGCTACAAAGGCGAAACCCCAGATGCAGGCGGTAAGGAGCAGGAACAAGTCCGAACGTAGGGCGCGTGTATTCATAAACGTATGGTACCATAAAGGGATAGGGACAGGCAATGTATTGCCATTTCAAGTTTCACGGGATATGATAGGGGATAATTAAATCGAGGCTGGTTAAACGAAAAAGAAGAGGTTTGTATGAAAAGCACGGCGTTTTGCTGGGTAATCCTCGCGGTGTGTACGATCTGCGTTTCCACGGGCCGCGGAGGACCCCCTATATGAGGGACAGGGCGGCGCGGGTATGCGCCTGGTGGCGCTGGCGCCCGACCGGCAGTTTTTCGATCTGGTGAACGGTGAATTGGTGAATTGAAGAACCCCGCGGAGCGGCGGGGTACGTTGGTTGTATACCGGGGGGCTGCCCCGGCCCTTGGGGCGCGGGAGCGGCCCTCCTCGAATGACAAGAGGAGGCGTAGTATGAAAAGAGCGGCGTTGTT
>JAISNI010000239.1 GCA_031276295.1 Treponema sp. | reverse complement strand
TTCATAGGAGCAGGCAGCGTTGGTTTTACCAGAAAATTGGTTGCCGATATATTGACGGTTCCTGAACTGCGGGAGGTGGAAATATCCCTCATGGATATCAGTGCCGCCAATTTGGATATGATCTACCATGTCCTGGCCAAGGATATTCAGGCAAACGGTCTTGATAAGGTAAAACTCACCAAAACAACCGATCGCCGAGAATCGCTCAAAAACGCGCGGTATATCATTGTCTGTATGCGTGTCGGCGGGCTTGACGCCTTTGCCATGGATGTAGAAATTCCCATGAAGTACGGCGTAAACCAGTGTGTAGGGGATACGATCTGCGCGGGCGGCATTATGTACGGCCAGCGGACTATTCCGGTGGTCATGGATATCTGTAAAGACATCAGGGAACTTGCCGAACCGGGCGCTTTGCTTTTGAATTATGCCAACCCGAATGCCATGAACACCTGGGCAGCCAATACTTTTGCCGGAGTGCAGACGTTGGGACTTTGTCATGGAGTACAGCACGGCCACGAGCAGATGGCCGAGGTTCTGGGGGTTCCTCTGGACGAGTTGGATATTATCTGTGCGGGCATAAATCATCAAACCTGGTATATACAGGTTCGGCATAAGGGCAAGGATATGCGGGGAAAACTCCTTGAAGGTTTTCAGAAGCACCCGGCATACAGCCAGGAGGAAAAGGTTCGTATTGATATACTTAAACGTTTCGGATATTTCTCTACCGAAAGCAACGGGCATCTCAGCGAATACCTCCCGTGGTACCGGAAACGGCCCGGGGAGATCGATCAGTGGATATCCTATTCCCGCTGGATACACGGGGAGCCTATGGGGTATTTGCGTTATTGCAGGGAAATGCGCGCCAGCTTTGAACAGGAAGTCAGGGAATATGAAACCATGGCTCCGATTCAATTTATTCCTGAGAATCGTTCCTCAGAACACGGTTCCCATATTATTGAAGCGCTGGAAACCCGCCGAGTCTATCGCGGGCACTTTAACGTCATAAACCGGGGTATTATTTCCAACCTGCCTTCCGATGCAGTCGTAGAAGTCCCCGGCTATGTTGACGGCAACGGTATTTCCATCCCAATCGTTGGCGATCTCCCTCCTGCCTGTGCCGCTATCTGCAATCAGAGCATCGCCGTCCAGCGCCTTGCGGTAATGGCCGCCCTGCACGGCGATCCTGAACTTCTCAAGCAGGCTATGCTCCTGGACCCGCTGACCGGCGCGGTCTGTAACCCGCCTGAAGTGTGGGCCATGGCCGACGAAATGCTCAAGGCCGAAAGCCAATGGCTGCCCCAGTACAAAAACTATATCAAAAGATTAAAGTAAGGGAGAATAGTATCATATATCAAATCTGAGAAACCATAGCGTTTCTTATATTTTTTTTGGAGGTTTTTATGAGAAGGATAGGAATGGTTTTATTGGCATTGCTCCTGCTTGGCTCAATGGTCTATGCCAAAGGCGGCAGTCAGCAAACAGGAGGAGATGGAATCGCGATATGGAATGTTCACGATCCCAGTTCTGATGCAAATGGCAGAATCCATATTGCAAAGTACCGGGAATATATGGACGCACATCCGGGCATAACCGTTGTTCATACTCCCATGATTTATGATCAGCTCCGTGAAAAAGCCATTATTAGCGGTCAAGCCCGTACCGGCCCTGATATTATTCACATGCTTGGCGAGTGGGTCCCTGAATTTGTACAGATGGGCCTCCTCCAGGATGTAACCGATCAGTTAAAGGCATGGCCGGATTATAGCGCCTTTCCTGCCAGTACATGGAAAGTCAGCACGGTTAACGGCCGCATCTACGGTATTCCTTCCGTCGCATCGACACGGGTACTGATTTACCGCGACGATATGTTCCGTGAAGCCGGTGTTACGGCTGTACCCAAAACATGGACAGAACTGAGGGAAACCGCGAAAAAGCTTACCCGTGATACCAACGGTGACGGTTCTCCCGATGTCTACGGCTTCGCATTCTGTTCTTCCAGCAAGGCCGTCAGGGGCCCCCAGGAATTCGCCGTCTTTCTTTATTCGGTGAATAAGGGTGAACTGGCTGTCCAACAGGGCGGCAAGTGGGCGCCGGGCTTTACCGTGGATCAGGCCGAAAAGGTACTTCAGTTCTATTCCGATCTTATGTTCGTTGACAAAAGTGTGCCTCCTTTTTCTATCGGTTGGGAATACGATGAAATGGATACCAATTTCCGTAACGGTACTCTTGCCATGACCCAGAACGGCGCCTGGATGTCGGACGCTAGTCAGATGCCCGACATTAAGGCAGTCAAGACAGCGGCGTTCCCCTATCATACCAACCCTTCAACGTATCTCGAAGTCAAGATAGAAGGTTTCGGTTCTTATGGACGACAGAAGGCCGAAGCCCTTGATTTTGCCAAATGGCTTTTTGGAAGAGATAACATGGTCCAACTCTATGCCACGGATAATCTGCCCGCCCGCTCCGATGCCGCCCAGTCCCCCCTGTGGAAAGCCGATCCTGTATGGAAGGGGACATTCCTTGATACCGTAAAAGACGGCTTCACTTTACCTGCTATCCCTTTGGCGCCTATACTGGAGGCAACTATGGCCAGCGTCCAGGAAGTCCTCTATCAGCGTATGACTCCCCGGCAAAGCGCCCAGGATTTTTACAACAAGGTAAAGAACTACCTTGATACCGAGGTAAATAACTAGCAGCCTGTTGCACTTGTAGGTTTTGATGGCTTTTTTCGCTGAAAAAACCATCAAAACCACGATTATTGGGCTGCTTTCGGAGTTTGCAAGGTAAAAAATCGCCTGATCGGCGATTTTTAAGGGTTTTGTGCGCGAAGCGCAACAAACTCCTAAACTTGACTGCTTGAGTAACAGGAGCCCCTGAAAACCATATACTTTCAGGGGCTCCGCATATCACAACAGAGAGGATAACAGTGGTACAAAAGCATCCGTGGCAGGGATATTTTTATTTTGTCCCCATTGCCTTTTTTATTGTCCTGATTTATCTCTATCCCCTGGGACATGCCATAGGATTGAGTTTTTTTAACAAAATTCTCACCAAACCCGCAGCGGATCGTTTTGTAGGATTACAAAATTTTATACGTCTTTTTACGGAAGAACCCCTGCTTTTAAAATGTCTATGGAACGGCCTTGTCTTTACCGTCTTATCGGTAGTCTTTGAATATCTCTGCGGTCTTGTGGTTGCCTTACTGCTGAACAGCCGTTTTGCAAAAATGCAAAATGTTTCTAAAGCCCTCCTGATGCTTCCCTGGGCGGTACCTATTGCCATCAATTCCATAATTTGGCGGCTCTTCATCCTGACACCCAATACCGGGCTTATGAGCCAGGGCCTTTCCGCCCTGGGAATACAGGCTATAAGGGACGTAAACCTTCTGGGCAGCCTGAATACCGCAATGGGAACGGTTATTGCTATTAATGTATGGCGGAGCTTTCCCTTTTATTCTATAACTCTGAGCGCAGGATTATCCTCAATACCGCGGGAACTTTACGAAGCGGCGGAAGTGGATGGCGCTTCGGCATGGCAGCGCTTTTTAGCGGTAACCTTACCGGGTATACGGGACACCTCGGTAGTCATCATCGTGTTTCACATTATCTGGACATTCAGCAACTTTGATGTGATCTATCTGCTTACTGCGGGAGGCCCCCTGAATGTTACCGAAGTACTGCCCACTCTGCTGTACCGTCAGGCTTTCAGCAGCTTCAATATGGGGTATGCCAGCGCAATGGGGGTGCTCATGTTTATGATCATGATGATAGCGGCAGGCCCTCTCTATTCTCATTTTGTAATGAGGAATGAACAATGAAAAAAGGCATCCACTACCAATATGACGGAGTACGTACAGCGTTCACCCTGATACTTATCGGCGTGTTTGTTATTATCACCATGTTTCCATTTTATTGGCTTGTAACCGCTTCGGTTAAACTGGATGAGCATATCATATCACGGCAATTTTACCTCTTGCCGCCTGAAATAACCTGGGAGCATTACAACCTCGTTTTTACCAATGCTTCAATGGGTCGTCATCTCTTCAATACCGCCCTGGTATCGATAATCACGGTCCTCCTTTCCCTCGCGGCGATAATACCCGCATCCTACGCACTTTCGGTATTAAGGGTAAAAGGCCGTCGTCTGATAAGCCGTTTCATTCTGGCCCTCCAAATGCTTCCGGGGCTGCTCTTTACGATCCCTCTCTATATTACCCTTCAGCGTATACATCTGATTGATACGTATTGGGCGCTGATAATCAGCTATACCACATTTACCATACCTTTTTGTTTTCTCCTTTTGTCATCCTATTTTGCCAGCCTGCCGATGGAGTTATTTGAAAGCGCTTATCTTGACGGCGCGAATTCCTTTTATTCGCTTATATCTATTGCCCTCCCCCTGACTACCCCGGGTATTATTACTACCGGTACCTATTCCTTCCTCATGGGTTGGAATGATTTCCTGTATGCTAATACGTTTACTTCATCACCGGAAATAAGAACCCTTTGTGTAGAGGTTATACGGCTTATTGGAATATGGGGTACTCATTGGGGCAATCTTGCCGCCGGGGCAACAATTACGGTTATGCCTGTTATCATCATCTTCCTTCTGGCAAACAAGTACATCATCTCGGGGCTTACCTCAGGTGCGGTAAA
>JAISNI010000126.1 GCA_031276295.1 Treponema sp. | reverse complement strand
AGAATCCGGCCGGGATTATCAACCGGAAAGCGCCGGGGATGAGCAGAAGCACAACGCCGAAATGCAGGCGTTAAAGAACGCCTTTAGCCATCAGAACTGGATTAATGCCGGAATACAGGTAGCGGGCGGGAAAAACATTGCGGAAACGACCAAACGGTTCATCCGGGGGCAGGTAAGGAATAACCCCCTGCCTTACATGGAGGCCTGGGCGGTTATCTCCGGGGATACCAGCTGGCTTCCGGCTGAGAGCGAGGCCGCCCGGCTTTCCCGGCTGGACCGGGGACGGGAGGTAGAAATCGAGAACGCAAGCCCCGAGGAATTACGGCGCATAGCCCGGACCATAAACTATGAGGGGGTAAAGCAGGATATTGAAAACGGGACGCTTAAGGCCGGAGACCCCCGGATGGGGGAATACGAAGAAGAAGCCCGGAAACGCAAAAACGAGATACAGAAAAAAATAGACGCCGCGAAGGAAGAATTAAGCGACTACGAAGAACTGGTCAAAAATACGGAAGAAGCAATAAAAAAAGAACAGCAATTTCTTGACCAACTTGAGCGGAACACCACCCCCGAGGGGCTTACCGCAACCCGGAAACAGCTTGCCCGGATAAAAGACTTGGAAAGAAAGGCGCGGGAGATACGGATTGAATATAACAATTACATTAAAAACCAGAACGAAACCATAAAGCGGAACTTTCGGGACCTGCGGAACCTCCGCAACCAGTTATACGAGACCGAAAAGGAACTCAAGGCCATAAACGAATGGCGGGAAATCCGGAAGAAGATGATCCGGTCGGTAGCCAGGCCGGCGGACACCAAGACTATTCATATCGGCCAGGTACAGCAGATACGGGCTATCCAGGCGCCTTTGTTCCGGGATATGTATAAAACGGTACCGAAGTTTATCGGGCCCAAGGCCAAGAATATCAAACAGTTGATCGCCGATTTTATCTCAAACGAGGATTACCGGCGCGAACTTGAAATCCGCCTTAATCCCTCGAAATTCGCCCAGATAGAACGCATCGTATTCCGGGACCTTAAAACGAGGGAAGTCCGGCCCTATCAGGATATAACGAAAGCGCAGCGGAACCGGCTTTATAAACTCCTCCTGGAAAACGAGCAGTTATTCAAAGACCTGGGGCTGGATGTCATGCAGGACCCCGGAAAGGTTGATCCCCGGGCCTTGGAAAACCTCAAAGATATCGTCCCTGCCGACATTTTGTATAAGCTGGAACACCTAAGCCTTGCAGAGTGGACGATAGAGGACATGGAAACCCTGGCCGGGGTTGTCAGCGAACTCCGCCGGAAGGGCCGGGAAGAACTAAAGATAAAACTGGAGGCCCGGAGGAAACTGGTTGAGGATTACCGCAGCCGCCTTGATAAACAGATACGGCGGAATATGAAAACCGGCGGTGATGATGACGAGCCGATTCAGGGGGTGGCTTCAACAAAAAACAAGGAAGAGAAACGGGCCGCCCGGTGGAAGAATATCTATAATCAAATGAACCCCCGGAGGTTCTTCCGTATGCTGGACGGCGGCAGGGACGAATTATTCTACTCCCTTATCACCCAGGGTGAGTACCGGGCCTATGATGAAAAAATGCGCCGTGTCGTGGAACGCCGGGAAAAAGTAAATGCGGCATTGAAAGAGATCGGGATAAAGCCGAAGGAGTTATGGACGAATACCTTTGAGGTTCAGGGGATAAACGGCTCTACCGACGTTACCCTGGACGAGATGTTATTCTTCCACCGGGCGGCCCTGAATGACCGCGCCTGGAATGCGGTTGTTTTCGGCAACTTTGCGACCGTAGACGAAAAATCAGAAATGTCCAAAATAACGGATGTAACCGATATGCTTTCCCTGGAACAGCGGGCTATCATGCGGTATAACGCCGCCATGGCCCAGCTTGAAGAATTCCTGGCAAAGAATGAAAAGTTCAGGCAGGTTGAGGAAATCATCGGCAGGGACTATGACGATAATTATGAAAGGCTTAACACCTTTATCGCCGCCGAGTTTAATCAGGACCTGGGAAGTGAAGATTACTATATGCCCCTCGGCCGTACCGAGGTTACCGGGGAGCCCAAGGAACAGCAGACGGTAAACGAAGCCCTGGCCGCCGCGGGTATTTCCTGGTCAATAGAGAAGGGTTTTACTAAAAACCGGGTCGATATATCCCCGGCAAACCAGACCCCGGTAAGGGCGGGATTATACAAAACCTGGGACCAAATGGTTGATCAGCAGGAGCAGCTTATGGCCTACCAGCCTTACCTCCGGGAAATCCGGCAGATATTTGATGAACGCGGCAGTAAGGTATTAATGAACAACGTTAAGAAAAAATATTCCCTGGCGGCCAATGAGTATATCAAGAATTATATCAGCGATATTGCGAACCCCAAGGCGGCAAAGGCCTACGCGGATGCGGATTTTATCACCCGCCTTATACGCGGGCATTATCCGACCGCGGTATTAGCATGGCGCTTATCAAGCATCATCAAACAGGTTGTCACGAGCCCGGCGCCGTTCTTTCAGTATGTGAATCCCGTCGAATATATAGGCGCCGCGGCTCAATGCCTTTCAGAAGAAACCCGGGCCATGATCCTCGAAAAAAGCATTTATATGAAAACCAGGGTGTATGATCCGGCCGTCGATATGATTAACGAGGTTGAGAAATATATGCTGGAAGGGCCCTTGGGGAAGGTGGAAACCGCCTTGTCGAAGGTAGAAAAGACGGGGATGAAAGGACTGGAATGGATTGATTATGTCTGCGTGGCCCCCGGGTGGCTTGCCGCTTACAACCGCAAACTGGTGGAATTAAGCAAAAATAACAACGGTATGAGCGATGCGGTAATTGACGCGGAAGCGGTACGGTTTGCCGATCAGGTTGTCCGGGATACCCAGCCGTCAAGCAACCCGATGGACCTTGCCCCCATATTCAAAGGGGAACGGGGTTTCTTTAAACAGTTGTTTTTACAGTTTCAGGTCCCCATGTCGGTTATCTTTCAAAACATCGTCTTTGACGCCCCTGCGGCGGTACGGCAGGGGAGGATATTCCAGGCAATCACCACCATAGGCATTTACGCCCTTACGGCGGCCGTAGTGGGGGCTATGGGGGAGGAAGACGACGATGAGAAATTGGACCCCAAAGAACGGGGCATCGACGCCCTGGGCGGCTTGATCGAAAGCATCCCCATGTGGGGCGGAGGGGCCGCCAATGCGGTAGAAAGCCTGTTGCGGACCGGCAAAATACAGCCTTCATTCAATAACTACTTCCCGGTAGCCGGGAGCGCTCAAAGAACGGTGAACGCCCTGTCGGATAAAAACTGGTCTAAAGCGGCGTTACAGGCAACGGACGCCCTTTTCTATATGACCGGGCTGCCCGCCGGGTTAAAGCGGGAAATAGAGAAGGCGGCGGAAGAAGGGGATTGGGAAGGAATGTTGATTCTACTAGGGATTAAATAATGAGCGATAGATTACATGGGTTAGCCCGGATAATCCTTCCAATAGTTGATTACCTCTTTCACGTTTTTATTCGTATGAATAATTTATTTGTATCTCTTCTTCTTTCATTTGCAGAAATACTGATGATGTATTATTTTCCCATATGGTAAAGAAGTAATTATATCCATCCTTCTCGACCTGATTCTTTAATATTTCAAAATATTTTAGACTGTTTATGTCTTTTGCAACATCAATTATTGCTTGTGTGGGACTACCGTATTCATACGTCATTATTTTAACCAGCAATTCATAAAACGGGAGTTTTCCATAAAAATCTATCCTTGGCAACAAATAAGATATGGTAATTCTTTTCAACTTACTGTCTGTAAAAAATCCAATAATCAAACAATTATATGTATTGTTTAGAAATCTGCCTTTAAATGCTAAAGCCCCTCTTGAATCATATTTCTCAAAATCAAAGTTCATTCTTGACATATTATTCTCAAATTCATTCCTAGATGTATATCTAGCCATTCCATTAAATCGAAAATCTTGTCCATGAATTTGAATGCTTAGAAATATAAGCGATACACATATTATAGCTTCATTTATTTTCACTTTAAGACCTCCAATTCTCCTCTTCCCCCTATTATCGTCTAAATAGACCCAAATATTTAACAAAAAAGGTTTATATAGACCCTACAAATGCCGCTTTTTCCCCGAAAAATCAGTATGGACTTTTACGACCGGGTTAAACAGTTAGCGAAGCAGGTAAAAAACCAGACGGTACAGGAATTTGTCATGTCCCTTGATATGAGCCGGGAATCCTACTATACCATGAAGAAATCCGGGAACCTGCCCCGGGCGGATGATGCGGTCAAGATAGCCCGGGCGCTGGCGGTATCGGTCGAATACCTGGTAACGGGGGACAAGCAGGGAAGCGCGGGCCCGGCGGAGCGCATCCAGGACCTGGCCTTGCAGATACTTAAGGAGGCAAGCCGTTTACAATGAGGGGGGACTATTTTTGAGGGAGCAGGGAGGATCGTTACGTATCCTCATCCAGGTCTAAAGTAAGCTGCTCTCCATAGACTGGAAATGCCTTTGTTACATAACGGTAGAACTGGTCCCAGCTATTAGACATTCTCATGAGCGTGATGATCGTATGAAGATGTTCCCCGAGCGCGGGATGGCCAATATCATCGGTCAGCCATTGATGATGTTTTACTCTTCTCCGTCCTGGGGCTACCGGAGGGTTTCTTTGTTCAAGTTCGTGAAGCAC
>JAISNI010000073.1 GCA_031276295.1 Treponema sp. | reverse complement strand
TTCTTCAGGTGTTTTACCCATCGGCTGCTCATGCCAAGTTTTCTGGCCGCCTGTTTTACCGTATAAGCCCCGTCGATAGCACCCTTTATCACCGTCAGCCGAGCTAACTCTTTCGTACTCATCATATACTTCATCCTCCTATCTTATCCGAGGGGGGTGAACGTTTCCCTCGTTACTATAGGGGGTGAACTTATCACTTATTAGCGACATCAACCTATTTCAGGACTTGACATTTGCCCCTTCGGGGCTGCCGGTCCACCTTATTTTATCATTTTTTTTGTCTTAATTCTTGGGCTCATTATAACAGGAATCGAGCCGGTGAATCAAACCGCGCTTCCGCCGTTCCCGCCTGACCTTGACCCGGAAACGGTTTCATGCAAACATAAACTATGATTCCGGATAAATTTGCCGGGTATATCGCCGGTATCTGCTTGCATTGCCGGCTTGTTCCTGAAAGGCCGCTGGTGTGGACCATTATCGCTAATCCCCGGGCTGGAGGGTTCAGCATCGGTTCCCGCTGGAGGATTCACGAGGCGGCGCTCAAGAGCCGCACGGAGCAGGCCCGTTTCCGGCCCCCTCGTGCGGACGCCGCCCCTTCCCGGCTTGCGGGTATCCTTGAACCGGGGACTCTTGGGGGAAAGGGCTGTATTCTTACGGGCGGACGCGGCCATGCCGGGCGCATAACCGAAGCCCTTATCAGCGAAGCCTCCCGTACCGCTTCCGGCGCGGGAAAGGGCGGGCGGCCCTTCAACCTGATCATTACCGCAGGAGGAGACGGTACAAGCCTTGAAGTCCTGAAAGCGCTCTACCATGCGCCCCCCGCAATCAGGGAGGATTTTGCCGTACTCAGACTGCCTATGGGTACCGGCAACGACGGGGCGGATTCTTGGGAACTGGGCACGGCGCTGGATCTGCTTGTCTATCCTTCGGTTCTGGAAAAAACGAGGGCCTTGCGCCTGAGCGCCGCATCCTCTAAAGGGCCTTTCTATGCTTTCAATATACTCTCCATAGGGCTTGACGCCTTTGTTACCCACATGACCAATAGGATGAAGGACCGTTTCCCCGGCGATTCCTATAAATTATGGGTGGATATTGCGGCCCTGCTCTACGACCGAATCTACAAGGTGGGTATCCTGACGGTACAGGCATTTGACGGATCGGGTCAAACGGTACTCTCTTTTACCGACAAACTGCTCCTCCTTGCCGTCGGTCTGAGCGGGAGGCGTACCTACGGCGCCCACAAACGTATACTGCCCGACGAGCGGAATGTCTGCGCGGTCCGGCAGATGCCCCTCCTGCGGAAACTCGCTTTAAAAGGGCTCTTTACGACAGGCGAACACGCCGGCAAGCCTGAAACCCGTCTTTTCAGTGCGCACGGTGTGCGATTCAGCGCGGAGAATCCCATTCTTGCCCAGATGGACGGCGAAACCGTTTTGCTTGAGCGCGGGGATTTTCCCGCGGTTATAGAGATCACCGAACCGGCGGTCAATATTTTAAAAAGAGCGGAAGACGGACCGGGCGCGGAGAACTAAATTGAGCCGCCGAACTTACGGACGGGGCGCCGGTTTCAAGATCCGTTAATGGTTTTCAGCGTCTAATACTTCTCTTTAATTTCGACCCTGTCCACGCCGTTATCCTTGAGCGTCCTGGCAAGTTTTGCAATATCCGTGGTAAAAGGAATGCCGACAAAGAGCCGCAGCCTGGCGCCCTTATCTTTGCCGGATTTTCCGGTAATCTGGTTCAGGTCCGTGGACTGTACGCGTATGCCGAATGAAGTGATGGTATTCAGGATGCGCTGGGTATCGATTACATTGTTCTTAAAGGTCAATTCCAAAAATTTATTGCGTTCCGAAGGGAAGACATACTTTTCAACCTGGCCTAAAACCATAAGGGAAATGAGGGCCAGGACTTCGGTTGCTATTGCGGCAATGAAAAGCCCCGCGCCTATGGCCAGCCCTATGCCTGCGGTAAGCCAGAGGGAGGCGGCGGTAGTAAGGCCCTTGATATTGTTACCCAGGCGTATAATGGCTCCGGCGCCAAGGAAGCCTATACCGGAAACAACCTGGGCGGCGATACGTCCGGGATCGCCCTTTCCATCCCCCGTAACCTGCTGGGACAGCCAGATAGACAGGATCATGAGGAGGGTCGCCCCAAGGGTGATGAGTATGTGTGTACGCAGTCCCGCAACCTGATGCCGGCTTGCCCGTTCAAGCCCGATAACAGCCCCCGCAAGAAAGCCTATGCCCAGGCGGATGATAATATCCATTTCAGTTATATTCACTATTCTACCCTCATATTCCCATTCCCTTGAGATGCCGTTGTGCCGGCCTCAAGCCTTTCCTGTAATGCTCTTATACGGCTTTCAAAAACTTCTCCCTGTTCCCTGATCATGCGTATAAAGGAATTATCCTCAGCCTTTCCCGTCGCTTGTTCCATCTCTTCCCTGTTACGGTAGGTAATACTTCTAAAGGGATCGTAAAAATCCTTTGCACGGCTTGTATAGACCTGAGCGCTGATCCATTGTCTTGTTTTTACAAGGACGGACAGTTCGGCTATAAAGGATTCAAGGGTGATTGCACCCTCCCCGTACCTGCCCAGTACATGGGCGGCGTGCCGTATCTTGTCGCGGGGATAGGAGGCAGCCATACGTCCGTATTCGGCGTGAATATCATCCCAGTCCCGAACGGCGCCTTCCCGTATCATTTTTCTCAACTTTTCCACACGGAACGCGGGGACTATCTGACCGCCGAGGTTCGTCCATTCGCTTACACGCCCCGAAGGTTCCCCCTCGACGCTCTGCTTTAAGATCGCACGCAGATCATCCCAGCCGGCTTCCCCATGCTGCAGAAAATGATCCGCCAGAGTCTTTGCCGCATAATAACAGAGCATCTCGCGGTAGGCGCTATATGCCCGGCGGGGCTTGAGGATAAACGCACCGCGGTTATGCCGTTCAATTCCCGGGGCGGGAAGGGCCTCGTCGGAAACCGGCGGATCGTACTCGGGGTCATCCATCTCCCTCTCCGCATCATCCTGCTTCCAGAGCGAGGGCAAGGCCGAAGGCTCCGCTCCCGGGCCCGGATCAAAGGCGGCGGCTTTAAAGCAATCGTCCATATAGGCTAAGGCCGCAATGATCTCCTCGGCGGTATCCGGCGCAAGGTAATCCGTCTCTATATGCTGTATTTTTACCTTCCGTTTGTCGCGGGACCGGGACTTCCAGGAATTCCGTTCCAGGGCGTATAAATTATACATCCAGAAATAGGCGGGCATTACTTCAAGACGGTTGAGTTGAACATTGTTGTTCACCAGGCTGAAGGGAAGATGGATATTGAGTTCGTAGGGATAGTTCCCCTTGGCGATGAGGACAAAACCGGCAAAGCGGCTGGAATGTTTCAGCGTTACCGAAAGCCCGGGCCAGAAACCCCGTCCGGCCCGCATCTCGCCGTCGTTGGCGCGGCTGTTGTGGTTGGAGCCTACGGTGGCGCCCGCCGCCATATTCGACATTCCCTGGATAAGGCTTGCGATAAGAAAAGAATTGTTGTGGTGCTGTTCGTGTACCGGAAAGATAAGGTTGTTCAGCATCTCGCAGCAGGAAACCGTGGAATTATCCCCCAGTACCGAGTGTATAAGCCGCGCGCCGTATTTAAGGTTACAATTCCTGCCCATCACAAAACGTACCGCCTTGCTGCCGTAAAAAATATGGCAGCCATAGCCCACTATGCCGTTTACCATTTCGACGCCTTCCCCTATCTGGCTGGGCTCTTCTTCCGACGAGAGTACGGTGATGTTCTTGAGCTTATTGGCGCCCTTGATATACGCGCAGCTTCCTATGGCGGCGTCCTTGATTATCCTGGAACTTTTGACGACCGCCCCTGAGCCTATGGTTCCGTAAGAGCCCCGGCTGCCGCCGTATGTCTCCTGGGTTATGCGTTTAAGCCCTGCCGTCAGGCCGGTGTCGTCGCGGTAAGCGGCCCAGAGAAAGGCATCCGCGCTTATCATATCCGCGAAGGGCAGAATAGACCTGCCGCCCGCCTCATTCATCACATCAATCCAGATACGCAGATCTTCATCTTCGCCGTCCCTCAGCACGCCGTTCCCGAACTTGGCGTGGTTGGTGGTCTGTACTTCATCCAGGCGCGAGAGTATGACCTCGTTTCCGATAATGTAGTTTGAAATATAGGAACAATCCTGAATGGCAACGTCGCCGCCTATATCGCAGGAAATGACGGTACTGTTCCGTATACCGGCGGGCACGCAGAAATCGTGGTGGCGCAGCAGCACGTTACGGAGTACGCCCAGCCTCACAAGACCGTAAAAATTAGAATTGCGGATAAGATTCGGATCGAAATTGTCTTGCACCAGAAAGTTATCCCAGGCGGAACAGTAGTTGTCGTTTTTAATGAGCACTTCAAGCTCGTCCGATCTCAGTTTACGCCAGGGCCCAGCGCCCTCGGGGATGCCGAAGATCTCCCGCGCCTGCCTGTTCCGCAGCCAGTACTCATCCCTACCTTGGGGCAGGTATTCGGCGGGAATAAAATTGTATCCGTAATTATCCGCTTTTAGAATTGTAATTTCTTTCATGTTTTTTCCTTATAAAATAAGTATACATAGGAGACATTCGGAATGTCAAACCGTGAGGATATTCCGGGCCGGGTTCATTTCATTGTTGCGCCTTACCGCATAAGGGAGTATAATAAGCCCCATTCAAAGCCCGGTTGGCGGGACCTGCGGTCCGGTGAAACCGGCGCTGCAAAAACGGCCTGAAGATTCGTTTTTGCAGCTAAATCTACGGAGGCCTTTTCAAAACTTCGATTTTGAAAGAGCCTCCGGTAATGTCCAGAGAGGAAAGACATGATCAAACTTAACGGAAACGGGGTGTACCTGGTAGACGGCAATGAATTGCTGGAAGATACGCCGGAGCATCAGGGAAGGATAGCGGAACTTTGCCCGCGGGGAAAGGATGAGGCAAGGCGGGGCACGATAACTTACGGCATACTGGCCGCCCACAATACCGGCCTTATCGCCGGAGGCGGAAACCCCACGGGAAGCGCGCTGCATCTTAACTTCGATGCCATGACCAGCCACGATATAACCTATGTCAATATCGTCCAGACCGCCAAGGTAAGCGGCCTTGAGGAATTCCCCGTCCCCTATATCCTTACCAACTGCCACAATTCCCTGTGCGCGGTGGGCGGCACCATCAACGAGGACGATCATGTATTCGGCCTTTCCGCGGCCAAACGTTACGGCGGCGTCTACGTGCCCCCGCACCTTGCCGTGATGCATTCGTACATACGCGAAGCGTGCGCGGGCTGCGGTAAGATGATACTGGGCAGCGACAGCCACACCCGTTACGGCGCCCTGGGAACTATGGGGGTAGGGGAGGGGGGCGGAGAGCTTGCCAAGCAGCTCCTCCGGCAAACCTACGACATAGCCTATCCTAAAGTCATAGCCGTGCGCCTGAACGGTAAGGTACGAAACGGCGTCGGCCCCCAGGACGCGGCCCTGGCCATAATCGGCGCCGTTTTCAAGAACGGCTTTGTCAAGAACGCCGCGCTTGAATTTGTAGGCGGCGGCATTGCCGCGCTTCCTCTGGATTTCCGCGCGGGCATCGACGTAATGACGACCGAGACTACCTGCTGGTCCTCGATCTGGCAGACGGACGATGCCGTCAGGGAATTCCTTACCCTGCACGGACGCGCGGGCGACTACCGGAAGCTCAGCCCCGCGGGTATAGCCTATTACGACGGTGCCATAGACATAGACCTCTCCGCAATCAAGCCCATGATAGCGCTTCCCTTCCACCCCAGCAATATCTGCGAGATCGATGCGCTGCTGGAAAATCCTAAAGATATACTGCGCGAAGTTGAAAAGAATTCGGAGGGCCTGCTTGAAAATCCCGCCGTCAAGCTGCACCTTGTCGATAAGGTTGACGGGGAGGGCCGTGTCCGTATCGATCAGGGTATTATCGCGGGTTGTGCGGGCGGAACTTATGATAACATCATGGCCGCCTCCGCCATACTTGCAAGCAAGGCGCTCAAAGCACGGGAAGACAACAAAGCCTTCTCGCTTTCGATATATCCGGGTTCCCAACCGGTATTTCTGGAACTCTCCAAAAACGGCGCGGCTGCAAGCCTTATCGCAAACGGCGCGGTCATCCGTACCGCTTTCTGCGGCCCCTGCTTCGGCGCGGGGGATGTACCCTCCAATAACGGCCTTTCGATACGACACACCACACGGAATTTCCCGAACCGTGAAGGCTCAAAACCGTCGGCGGGGCAGATCGCTTCGGTAGCCCTTATGGACGCGCGGAGCGTTGCGGCAACCGCGCTTAACGGCGGCTATCTGTACTCAGCCGAATCGCTGGGCATCGAGGAAAAGCGGACGCCCTATCATTACGACGAAGCCCCCTACAAGGCGCGTATTTTTAACGGCGTCGGTAAGGCGGACAGGAACGCCGCGCTTCAATACGGCCCCAATATTGTCGATTGGCCGGAATTTGAAGCCCTGGGGGACAGTCTGCTCCTCAAGGTAGTCTCGTATATCACCGATCCGGTTACCACCACGGACGAACTTATCCCCTCAGGCGAAACGTCCTCCTTCCGTTCAAACCCCGTCGGCCTTGCCGAGTTTACCCTTTCCCGTAAAGACCCCGAATACGTGGGCCTGGCCAAGGCCGTGCTGAGGGCTGAGGGCGAGCGGCTTAAATCCAACCGGGCGGGCATGGAAAAGGAACTACCGGAGCTTCCCTCCGTCCTTGAAAAGATACACGGCATAGCGGGCTGCGAAGGACTTGAACTTGTGGACATCCAGACGGCCTCGGCCATTTTTGCGAACAAACCCGGCGATGGCAGCGCCCGCGAACAGGCCGCCTCCTGCCAGCGTGTACTGGGAGGGGCCGCCAACTTTGCCCACGAATACGCTACCAAGCGTTACCGCAGCAACCTTATCAACTGGGGGCTCCTGCCCTTCACCCTTGAGGGGGAACCCTTTAAGAAAGGGGACTACGTATTTATCCCCGGCGTGAGGCGGAAGATAGCGGACAGGGAACCAAGCCTTACCGCCTATATTCTTTCCGTCAACGGCAAGGACGCCCCGCCTGAAATCCCCGCGCTGGAACTTAAAACACCGGAGCTGACGAATGACGAAAGGGAAATAATCCTTGCAGGCTGCCTTATCAACTACAACCGGAATCGGATGCGAAACAGCAAGGGATAACCCATAGAGAAGGGGGGCCTGTGTTCCACGCCGTACCGGTAAACCGCGGCCCCGCTCTCCGGCCCCCCTCCGCTCCAGCTTTGCTCCGCAAGTCTTCCACTACCCCCGGCAGTTTGTTGCGCTTCAGCGTAAAATATAGTATAAAAATATCGTATAATAATTTATAGAGGAGAGGTAAAGAAGATGGAAACGCAATCGTCAGAAAATACGGGCCCGACCTTTGAAAAAGTGTGGGCAATGTTCCAGGAGACTGACCGCAGGTTCCAGGAAACTGACCGCAGGTTCCAGGAAACCGACCGTAAATTTCAGGAAACCGCCATGCTTATGCGGAAAAGCGGGAAAGAACTTGACCGGAAAATGGGCGAACTGGGGAAGAAATTAGGCAGCATAGTAGAACACATGATGATACCGAATATAAAAGAAAAGTTTAGGCATCTGGGATATACCTTCGAAAAATCATCGCCGAACGTGCTTATAGAAGACAGGATAAACAAACTGTATGCGGAAATTGATATATTTCTGGAAAACGGTGATTGCGCGATGGTGGTAGAGGTAAAGACCCAGCCGAACAACAACGATATACGGGAACATATCGAACGGATGGAAAAGGTGCGGCGGTATGCGGATCTGCACCATGACAGGCGGAAACTGTACGGAGCGGTAGCGGGAGCGATAATCCCGGAGAATGTGAAGGAGCACGGTCTGAAAGAGGGCTTTTACATCATAGAGCAATCCGGGGATACGGTGAAGATAGTAAGCCCGCCCGGTACCGCGAAGGCATGGTAGCGCTGTTCCGGCGCTGGGAGCTTGCGGGACTTCGCCGTTTTTCCGTACCCTCAAGCCTGTCGCGTTTGAGGGTTCCCCGAACCCCGTCCCGCGTGCCCCGGTTTTAAGTGCGGGAGTAAGGGGATACGGGGCGGGAACAAAAATTTGTACCGCGGCCTTCTTTCTTTCTTTTCCCCTGCCGCCTATACCTTTTCTCTTTAATGCCTACTTGTAATAAAGCCGGTTTTTTAATATGTTATAGGAGAAATAACCGCAGAAGAGCGGGTATGGATTAATATTATGGGGAGGTTTTATGACAATAGCCGGAATGCTTGAACAAAGCGGGGTGCTTACCCTGCTGGGTATGGGAATGGTGTTTGGTTTTTTGGTAATAATGATTATTACAATCAGCCGGGTCGGCCGCTTGATTCATTTATTGGGCCTTGATAAGGACGTGCAGAGGGCGCCGTCAAATACGGCGGGCGCGGGGCCCGCGCAGGCGTCTGTTCAGAAGAATAATAACGCCGCCCTTACCGCTGCCGTAACCGCCGCGGTAAGTGAATACCGTAAAACAAATTCTTAAATAAGGAATAGAATATGCCGAAAGTAAAACTTACCGATCTGGTTCTCAGGGATGCCCATCAATCCCTGTTTGCAACTCGTATGGTTACCGCCGATATGCTTCCAATCTGTGGGAAACTCGACAAAGTGGGCTTTTTTGCCCTGGAAGCCTGGGGTGGAGCCACCTTTGACTCCTGTATACGCTTCCTGAACGAAGACCCCTGGGAACGGCTTAAGAAACTGAAAACCGTTCTGCCCAATACGAAGATCATGATGCTCCTCCGCGGCCAGAACCTGCTGGGCTACCGGCACTATGCCGATGATGTGGTGGCTAAGTTCGTAGAATATGCAGCCAGGGACGGCGTCGATGTGTTCCGTATTTTCGACGCGGTAAACGATCCCCGAAAGTTCCAGGCGGCTACCAATGCGGCAAAGAAAACCGGTAAACACATTCAGGCCGCAATCTCCTATGCCGTTACCCCCTTTCATACTATAGAAAAGTACGCGGAACTGGCAAAGCAGTATGCCGATGTCGGGGCCGATTCCCTGTGTATAAAGGATATGTCCGGCCTTTTAAAGCCTTACGAGGCCTATAATCTGGTCAAGGCCATCAAAAAGGTAACGGATATTCCTGTTGAAATACACTCCCACGCGACAACCGGTATGTCGGTAGCAACCCTGGTTAAGGCCGCCGAAGCCGGCGCCGAGATCCTTGACACGACTATTTCCTCCCTGGCTATGGGTACGAGCCACAGCCCCACCGAAACAATGGTGGAGATATTCAGGGGTACCGAATACGATACCGGCCTTGACATCAATTTGCTTCTGGAAATCGCCGCTTACTTCCGCGAGGTCCGCAAGAGCTACAAGCGTTTTGAATCCAGCTTCCTCGGTGCGGATACCCGTATCCTGGCATCCCAGGTGCCGGGGGGTATGCTCTCTAACCTGGAAAGCCAGCTTAAAGAGCAGGGCGCTTCCGATAATATCGATGCGGTACTCAAGGAAATCGCCGTTGTCCAGAAAGATTCGGGGTATCCGCCGCTCGTTACCCCCACAAGCCAGATTGTAGGCACCCAGGCGGTGTTCAACGTACTCTTCGGTAAATACAACCGTCTTTCAGGTGAATTCCAGGATCTTCTGGTAGGTAAATACGGCGCCTGTCCTGCCCCGAAGAATCCCGACGTGGTGAAGAAGGCTCTTGAAGCCCTCAAAATGGAAAAGGAGATTACCCACCGGCCTGCCGATGATATTCCCAATGAGTATGAAAAACTTGAATCGGAGACCAAAAAGCTCCTCGGGACGGATACGGTAAGCGTGGAGGATGTTCTTACCTACGCTATGTTCCCCAAGGTCGCTCCGGACTTTTTCAAGAAGCGCTCCCAGGGGCCGGTGGTCTTCAAGCCTGAGACTGATGTTCCCAAGGCCGCCTCCGTCGCTTCTCCGTCTGCAAACCAGGCGGCCCGCTATTCGGTTAACGTGAACGGCGCCAACTACGATGTCGTTGTTGCCCCTGCCGGTACGGTAGCGGTTGCTCCTGCCGGTTCCCCCGCTCCCGCCGTACCGGGTTCCGTCACGACCGGCGGCACAACGGTTTCCGCCCCGGTAGCCGGAACCATTCTTAAATATGCCGCCGCCGAGGGCGCCGATGTCGCCGCGGGAGACACGATCATTATTATCGAGTCCATGAAGATGGAACTGGAGATCAAGTCAACCGTCGCGGGGAAGGTTCACTTCTTGGTTCCTGCGGGAACCCAGGTTGCCGCCCAGCAGCCTGTGGCTGAAATAGGCGGGGTTGCCGTGCCCGCCGCTCCGCCCCCCCCTCCAAGCCTTGCGCCCGCCCCCGCTCCTGTTGCGGCCGCTCCCGGCGGGACCGGAACGGTGATTCCCGCTCCGGTAGCCGGAACCGTACTCAAGTATGCCGTCGAGGAGGGAAGCCGGGTTGTATCCGGGGATACCATCGTTATTATCGAGTCCATGAAAATGGAACTGGAAATTAAGTCAACCGCCGCGGGGAAGGTTCACTTCCTGGTTCCTACGGGAACCCAGGTTGCGTCACAGCAAGCCCTGGCGGAGATAATAGGATAATATTATGTTAGAACTGAAAAAGAATCCTCTGCTGGTTACTAAAATATGCCTTATCGTTATCATTGGGGCGTTTGTATTTTCTATCGTGAACGTATCCTTTTCGCCCCGGCCCCAGGCCCAGGCCGATTCCTCGGATAATCTTCCTTCGATATACAACCTGGACGGAATCATTCCCAACAGTAGCGATCTCCCCGAGGTAACCATCGATAGTTTCCTCAAGAACATTGCGGAAACGACCGGCCTTTTTGCCTTCATCACCGATAAGGTGGAAAAAGAGACCACCTTGGTGGACAACGCTACGGGGAAAAATAAAACCACCACCGTCTTCGGCTGGCAGGAATTCCTCATGGTAGCGGTGGGTTTTCTCATCATCTACCTGGGGGCGGCCAAGGGTTTTGAGCCCTTGCTCCTCATCCCCATCGGATTCGGGACGGTGTTCGTGAACGTCCCCTTTGCCGCGATGGGCAGCCCTCCCCACGGCTTCCTCCACATCATCTACGAAAGCGGGGTAGGCAACGAATTCTTCCCCCTCATCATCTTCATGGGCATCGGGGCCATGACCGACTTCGGCCCCCTCATCGCCAATCCCAAGACCGCCCTGTTGGGCGCGGCGGCTCAGTTCGGCGTATTCGGCACCCTCTTCGGCATCGCCGTGGCCAACTACCTGCCGGGAGTGGCCTTTAACCTCAAGGAAGCCTGTTCCGTGGCCATCATCGGCGGCGCCGACGGCCCCACGACGATCTATATTGCCGCCAAGCTGGCTCCCCACCTCCTTGCCACGGTGGCGGTGGCGGCTTATTCCTACATGGCCCTGGTTCCCATGATCCAGCCCCCCATTATGAAGCTCCTCACTACCCCGCATGAACGGCTTATCAGGATGAAACAACTCAGGCCCGTTTCCCAAGTGGAAAAGATCGCCTTCCCCCTCGTCGTGTTTGCGCTTGCCATCCTCCTCATCCCCTCGGCGGCGGCCCTTATCGGCTGTCTCATGTTCGGGAACTTCATTCGGGAATGCGGGGGGGTGGAGCGCCTGTCCAAGACCCTCCAGAAGGAGCTGATCAATATCGTGTCCATCTTCCTCTCCCTGGGGGTGGGCAGCCAGATGACCCCGGAAAAATTCCTCAACCCCTCGTCCCTGATCATCGTGGTCATGGGCCTGTTGGCCTTTGCCATTGCCACCGCCACGGGGGTTCTGGTGGCCAAGTTCATGAACCTCTTCCTCAAGGAGAAGATCAACCCCCTCATCGGTTCCGCGGGTGTTTCCGCGGTTCCTATGGCCGCCCGTGTTTCCAACAAGGTGGGCCTTGAATACGATCCGGGGAACTTCCTCCTCATGCACGCCATGGGCCCCAACGTAGCCGGAGTTATCGGAACCGCCATAGCGGCGGGGGTTATGATAGCGGTTTATGGCGGTTAAAAGCGGTAAACCTGCGGTTCCGCCGGAACCGTACTGCCGCATTATGTCGGCGGCAATACGGGCTAAGGGAGCGGTATGATTCAGATTTTTGGTACGAAGAAATGCAGAATTACCCAAAAGGCTATCCGTTTTTTTAAGGAACGGAACGTTGAAATCCAGTTTCGGGACTTGGCGCTTAAACCTCCAAGCCCCGGCGAACTGGATGCTATGGCGGCCGGCGCGTGGGACAAGCTGCTTGATATGGACGGGGCCGCCGCACAGGAACGGGGCCTCCGGTATTTGGATTACGAGCCCCGCGCCGAACTTCTTGCCCGCCCGGAACTGTACAGAACGCCCCTGGTAAGGCAGGGCAAGGGGAGGAGGGCGGCCGTCGGGGATGATGAAAAGGCATGGAAAGAGTTCTGCGCCGGTTACAGCACGTGAAGGGTGATACCTTGTATGCGGGGGATTTGTTCCCCTGCATACGCAAAAATTTTTAAGGATAAATCTTCAATACTCCGCTCCTCAGGGCGGAGTATTTTCATAAAGCGGGCCACAGGTCCGATGCAAAAAATCCACGAAGTGCAACAGGCTCCTAGCAGTTTGTTGCGCTTCAGCGTAAAATTGTATAAAAATTCACGAAAGTGAATTTTTATACCTTGCAAACTGCATAAGCAGCCCCGATAATCGGGATTTTTTGCATGAATATGCAA
>JAISNI010000069.1 GCA_031276295.1 Treponema sp. | reverse complement strand
TCTTTGGCGTCCCGGACGATCACCCCTTTTTTGCCGCCCCCCATAATGTCGCCTATGTCTTTGCCGATGACCTCGGGACGTACATCAAAGGCATATACGATTTCCGCTCCCTTTTCGTAGACATACCGCATGGTGTAGACCGACATTTTGCCGCATCCGTATTGGGCAATCCGTAATTTCCTGTTCATACTATACCTCCGTAAATTCATTCTTCTTATTATATTATTTACATATCTTTCCATTTGTCAATTTTTTTTTCAGGCCATGCCGGTAGATACTGTCTGCCATATAGTTTTTTATATACAATGGACGCTTTTGGGGAAAACTCTGCCAGGCTGAATGATTGCACAACCGTGTTACCTGCTTGCAGAAAAAGGAGTGAACGGGTCATAATAAAGCATGAAGTACCTAATTGCATCTGATATTCACGGCTCCGCGGATGCGGCGGAAAAAATTATCGGCCTTTTCCAAAACCTTAACCCCGATCACCTTATTTTACTGGGGGACCTTTTATACCACGATCCGCGTAATCCGCCGCCGGACGGTCATGGCCCACAAAAAGTGGTAGAACTGTTTAACGGCTGCAAAGACGCCGTCATTGCCGTATGCGGCAACTGTGATGCAGAAATTGACTGGGACTTGTTGGAATTCCCCTGTTCCGGTGATTATGCCCTGCTTGCGGACGGCGGCCGGACTTTTTTCCTTACCCACGGCCACCTTTACCGCGAAGATTGTCTGCCCTTTGCCCTTAAACCCGGTGCCGTCTTCTTTTCCGGCCACACCCATGTTTGGCGGCTGGAAGATAGAAACGGTATGGTTTGCTGCAATCCGGGTTCCGCCGCCCTTCCCAAAGGCCCCTCGCCCATTGCCGCCTACGCCTTTTACGACAACGGCCGTCTTGGGGTATACTCTCTGGAAACCAACGCCGTGCTGGCTGAACGCGAACTCGGGTAACAAGGACTGGATGCGCAGAACGCTGCTGATATTTCCCTATGTATACTGCTTCAATGAAACTTCATTCCGCGATTCAAAGATCTTGCCGATGAATTTTTTGTCCAGCATGGTAAAAGCATAACCTTTACGATAGATAAGGACATCCTTAAAACAGTTATTGAGGAAGGCGCATTTTCGCTGGACCAGATCGTAGCGTTTGAGCAACTTTTCAGGAATGGGCGAAACCCACATATACGTGGTCGGCAAATTGGTAAGAAGATCAAACTGGTTAAACCGCTCGTAGAGGTATATCCGTTTCTTGGGGATAGCCTCCGGGGAAGGATACCGCAGTTCCGCCGCGTTAAGATAGGGGACCACCGTATCGCCGTGGACAATCTCGATATAAGATTTCAGTTTGCAGAATTCTACTTCACCGTCCGCGGCAAGGGGATGATCTTTCGACATCAGAGCCAGATATTCAAATTCCCAAATCTGATCGTGGTCTAAATGTTTATCCGTAAGATAGTCAAAATAATAATTTTCGTACATCGTTTGATAACGGATTATCCCTAAATTGAATTTATTGCCAATCACATTATCCATGGTACAAATCGAATTGGTTTCCTGAATGTTGATGTTTATTTCCTTTTCAAAATCCAGTTCCTTGGCAAAATTGGTAAATCCCGCGGCAATATAGCTGCCCCTGGGTATGGATATGCTAAAATCCTGCCGCTGCGGGTTTTCCTCATTTGCGAGTTTGTTGATCTGTTCCATCTCTTCCAGAATTTTCCGGGCGTAATCCAGAAAGAGAAGCCCTTTTTGGGTAGGAATAACCCCTCTTGAGTTCCGTTCAAAAATGGAAAATCCAACGGCGTCTTCCATCTCTTTGACTGCTTTGCTTAAATTCGGCTGCGCCATGTAAAGATTTTCCGCAGCCTTTGTTATGGATCGGGTACGTTCAATTTCTATAGCATACTTAAAAAACAAGGTGTTAAAAAAAAGAGTGTTCATGCCCTCCCGCCGCTATCGTATCGCTAAAATTGTATGTATATCATCCCATGATGATAGCAAATACACGACAACCTGTCTAGTTTTAGCAGGGCCTGATTATTGACACGCCTCTATCAAATTTCTTGACAATAACAACATAAGGCAAGATAATAGAAGTAATGAACCTTTTTAAGGAGAAGAGAAGAATGAAAATGATTAAACGACTGGAAATTCAGGCGGCGTTGCTTGCTGTCCTGATGTTCGCCCTTTTTAGTCCCGGAAAAGCCGAAGCCGGCGGTTCCCAGGCGCAGTCTTCATCGGGGACGGCAGGAGGCCCGCGGGGGAAAATCGTTATCTACACATCCATGTACGAAGATATCATCGAGGCAATGGATAAAGCCCTGGAGAAGACGTTCCCGAATTGCGATATTGAATTTTTCTACGGCGGTACGGGGACGCTTCAGGCCAAGATCGCGGCGGAGAAAGACAGCGGCAAACTTGGCTGCGATATGCTCATGGTCGCGGAGCCGGCCTATTCCCTGGAGCTGAAAGAATACGGTATGCTCCATCCCTACAAGTCCAAAGAGGTAAGCGCCCTGGATTTTGACTACGACCCTGACGGGTATTGGTATCCCGTGCGCGTCTGTAACATGGTTCTGGCCTATAACCCCGAAAAGGTATCGAAGAATTCCATCCCCAATTCCCTCTACGATTTTGCCTATAATTCAAGCGTCAGGGGAGCGATCTCCATGAGCAATCCTCTTACATCGGGAACCGCTATGGCCTCGGTAACCGCCCTCAAGGATAAGTACGGCTATGAGTATTTTACCGCCCTGGGCAATCAGGGTGTGATGGTGGAATCCGGCTCCGTGGCCCTGACCAAACTGGAAACCGGCGAATGTAAGGTTATCATGATCCTTGAAGAATCGGTACTCAAAAAACGGGAAGAAGAAGGTTCCAAACTGGAAGTCATCTATCCCACCGACGGGACTATCATTATCCCTTCAACCATAATGACCGTAGACGCAAAGTGGAGCGCCAATAACAATACCGCCGCTGCCGAAGCCATTACCGACTGGTTCCTGTCCAACGCGGGGCAGGCCAATGTCGTAGCCGGCTGGATGCACTCCGTCCGGAAAGGGTATCCCAAGCCCCCTTACGACGCAATTCCGACCAGCCAGATCAAGGCCAACAATATGCCGGTCAACTGGGAGAATTGTTACCGCCAGCGGGAAGAGATCCGCACCAAATTTGAGGAAGCCGTAACCAGCAGAAGATAAACAACAGATCCGACAAGAATCGGGCTGCTTTGAAAGCCGGTTTGATGAGATTTTGTCTCTTTAACCCCGAAGCTCCGGCTCGGGGTTAAAACCGGTTTGGAGTTTGTGGGATTTTAGCTTTACAGGTTAATCCTTCTTTTCCGCATTTTATTATATATGGGGTAGTTATGCAGGGTAATGCACTTGTCAAACAGGAGCGCTTCTACTTCGATTTAAAATGGATCATCATTGGGGCTATAGCCTTATTTTTATTGCTCTTTCAGGTATTTCCCCTTTTATACCTGATATTCCGTTCTTTCTTTTCTACCGGCTCTTTTTCGCTGGACGCCTTTAAACGGGTTTATTCTTATTCCCTCAACTGGGACGCCCTCTGCAATACCCTGATTTCGGGGAGCCTTGCCATGGTTTTTGGGGTGCTGATCGCGTTCCCCCTGGCGTGGCTTGTGGGGCGTACCAACCTGTATGGGAAAAAGTTCTTCCGTACCCTCTTTGTGATGACCTATATGGTTCCCCCTTACGTGGGGGCTATGGCGTGGTTGCGGCTTCTCAATCCGAGTGTGGGCAATCTTAACGTGCTGCTCAAGTCCGTCTTCGGTTTAAGCCAGATGCCCTTCAATATCTATTCGATTGGGGGCCTCGTGTGGGTTCTCACGACCTTCTATTATCCTTATGCTTTTATCACTATTTCACGGGCTATGGAGAAGATGGATCCTTCCCTGGAAGAAGCGTCCCGCATATCCGGCGCGTCCCCCTTCAAGACGCTTCTTACCATCACCATGCCCATGATGGCCCCCAGCATAGTAGCCGCAGCCCTGCTGGTTTTTGTATCCGCCGCTTCCTGTTACGGCATCCCTTCCATTATCGGGGCCCCGGGACAGATCCATACGGTAACAACGCGGATTATCGACTTTGTATACATCGGCTCCCAGGAGGGCCTGACCGATGCTACAACCCTGGCGGTCTTTCTGATGATAATCGCCAATATCGTCCTCTATGTTTCTACGTTTGTCGTAGGCCGCAAACAGTACATTACCGTATCGGGCAAGTCCACGCGGCCTAATATCGTCGATCTGGGCCGATGGCGGGTATTGTTTACCGTTCTTGTCAGCCTTTTTGCCTTTGTCATCGTGATCCTGCCCTTCCTTACCGTGGCCGTAACCTCGATAACGGTGAACATGGGCAACCCCCTAGGGCCTGGGAATATCACGTTCCGGTACTGGGAGCGAATCTTTACCCGTAAGGCCATACTCCAATCCGCATGGAACAGCCTGGCATCGGGAGCCGCGGCCGCTACCGCGGGGATGATCGTGTCCTGCGTTATGGCCTGGCTTTTGACGCGGACGCACGTCAAGGGCAAACGTATCCCCGACTTCCTCATTACCGTCGGGAGCGGGACACCCAGCGTGGTTATCGCCCTTGCGCTGATCATGACCATGTCGGGGCGCTTTGTTATCAATATCTACAACACCCTTTCCATAATGATCATCGCCTATATGATCAAGTATCTCCTCATGGGCATGAGAACCGTGGTCTCGGCCATGAGTCAGATACATCCATCGTTGGAGGAGGCTTCCCAGATTTCAGGCGCCGGGTGGCTCCGTGTATTCAGGGATGTTACAATATCCCTTATAGGCCCGTCGGTGGTGGCCGGTTGGTTTCTTATCTTTATGCCTTCGTTCTATGAACTTACCATGTCCACCCTGCTCTATTCTACAAATACCAAGACCCTGGGCTATGAGCTTTTTACCTATCAGACCTACCACAGCCAGCAAACCGCTTCGGCTCTGGCTACCGCGATACTTTTCCTTGTCATCGGGGTAAACTGGCTGCTCAACAAGCTCACTGGCGGTGAATTTTCTATCTAATCGGGAGGAAGCATAGATGTCTGTTATTGCAATTGATAGGGTGATCAAAACCTTTGACGATGACGGTGTTACGGTGATAAGCGAATTCAGCGGAGTTATAGCGGATAAAGAATTTGTTACCCTGCTGGGGCCCTCGGGCTGCGGTAAAACCACGATGCTGCGGATCATAGCGGGGTTTGAGAAGCCCACGAGCGGTGAAATCCGCATTGACGACCGCGTGGTCAGTTCCGTCAAAACCTTCGTACCGCCGGAAAGGCGCGGTATCGGCATGGTGTTCCAATCCTATGCGGTGTGGCCCCACATGACGGTTTTTGATAATGTGGCCTATCCCTTAAAAATAGCCAGGCTTTCCCGTGCGGATATTAAGCGGAAGGTAGAGGCTATCCTTGAAACGGTGCATCTTTCCCAGTATGCACAGCGCATCCCCTCCCAGCTTTCGGGCGGCCAGCAGCAGCGCGTGGCCCTGGGGCGGGCCCTGGTTTCGGAGCCCAAGCTGCTGCTCCTGGACGAACCGCTTTCCAACCTGGACGCAAAGCTCAGGGAAAGTATGCGCTTCGAGATAAAAGAGATACAGAAAAAATTGGGCATCACCGTGGTCTACGTTACCCACGACCAGACCGAGGCTATGGCTATGTCGGACCGCATTATCGTCATGAACCGCGGGGTAATTCAGCAGGTAGGAACGCCGACGGAGATTTACCGCCGGCCGGCCAACCAGTTTGTCGCGGACTTTGTGGGCAAGGTGAATTTCCTGCCCGGCATAGTCAGGGACGGCCGCATTGAACTTGCCGGCATAGGCCAGTCCATCCCCTACGACGGGAATTACCGGGACCGGGTGATTCTGGCGGTGCGGCCGGAAAACATCAGCCTTTCTTCCGTTCAGGGAAAAGGTGAAGGTAAAGGGCAACTGGAAGGGGTGCTGCACAGCATGTTCTACCTGGGGGATATAAACGATTGCCGCATCGCTATTAAAGGCGAAACCCTGCGGGTCATTGTAGAAAGCCAGAGTTTTGACACCCTCCGGGAAGGCCAGCAGGTTTTTCTGGATTTAAAGGAATTCCTGGTTTATGAGGACTCAGGCGTTACCGATGCAACCAGAATCGCCACCTGAAAGCCTGAACGCACACTACAATCCTTCGGTAACATTGTGCAGCCACTTCCCCGTTCTATAGCGCCACAGGCCCAGGAACATCTTGAGAGGTTCCTCCACCAAAAGACAGGCGTAAATCAGCCAGACCGGGGCCTGGAAAAAGAAACTTGCAAGTGCCGCCAGGGGCAGGGCGACGGTCCACATGAAGACAATATCGTAGATGATGCAGAAAACCGTATCGCCGCCCGCGCGGCAGATACCTATGACCATAGCCATATTAAAGGCCCTGAAGGGGTAGGAGCAGGACAACACAATGAACATGAGACCCGCATTGGCGGTAACCGTAGCGTTGACATTAAAGATAAAGGGCAGAATACGGGAAAGCGGGATAAGTATGCAGACCGCGCCCAGAGAGAGCAGGGGCGCAAAGCGGATGATGCGGGAGGCATAGTCTCTTGCCCTGTCATTCCGGCCTTCGCCTATCTTTTTGCCTATCAGCACACCCACGCCGTTACCAAGCCCGATAAACACAACCCAAGTAAGCTGGGATACCGTGCTGGTGATATTGAATGCGGCAATCGCGTCCGTGTGTGTTCTGGCAAATATGATATTCTGGATAGTTATCCCGGTAGACCAGATTATTTCATTGATGATTACCGGCAGGGCTATACGGAAGAAACGCCGCACATAGGCTGTATTGAACGCGCTAAGCTCGCGGAGGGTTCCTGCAAGCGGGTATCTACGGGCATAGCATACAATGAGCAGGATAAGCATCTCTACCGCACGCGCCGCAACCGTTGCAAGGGCCGCGCCGCGGACGCCCATTGCCGGAATGCGTCCTATACCGAAGATAAGGCAGTAATTCAGTACCAGGTTGATTGAAAGGGCAATGATAGTCGTTATCATGGAAAGCCGGACTTTCTCTATGGAGCGCAGGGTGAGGATAAAGGCATGGCTTACCGCAAAGGGGATAAAGGACAGGGAAACCGCTTGCAGGTAAACTGCCCCGGCTTCTATCACCGCCGGATCGCGCGAATAGATCCCGATAATACGCGAAGGAATTACATTGGATACAACGGTAAACAGGACGGCTACAACCAGACTGAGGAAGATACAGAAGCCCAAATTTTTCCGTATACCGGCAATATCCCGCTTCCCCCAGAATTGGGCGGTAAAAATAGCTCCGCCGGAACAGATACCGAAAAGGGTCAGGTTATACAGGAAAAAAATCTGGTTCCCAAGGCCCACCGCCGCGATTTCGACCGTTCCCAGCCGCCCTATCATCACGGTGTCCAGCATATTGACAAAGGAATTGATAAGGTTTTGCAGCATGATTGGTACGGCAATGGTAAAGAGACTTTTGTAAAAAGTTTTATCATCGAAGAGGGATAAAAATTTGTTCATTTATTCAGTATACTCAAAAAGCAGGAGGTTATAGAAGTATTCGGCGCTTAAGGGGTGAATTTAGGAATTCTCGATTAGTGAGTTGCCGGTATACTTGCCATTGATGGCTGCCGGTCTGGCGGATTCAGATTCACGCCGCCGCCTGATCCTCCGCGTTACCCGCAGAGCCATCACCGTGAAAACCTCCCCACCCAAGGGATGGGCGGGGTTTTCACGGTTTGCCGCAAAATCCGGCACAGGAAGGATATATTTTTCATGGTAAATATATGCTAATGCTAACTTCAGAAGAATAATTACTGAATCCTGCATCGTTTACTGCTCTTATGTAATAATAAAAAGTAGCAGACCAAGACGAGTGTGTATGCGTAAATGGCATCGATGTAGTTGTGCCGGCATAATTCATTGGATTTGAAGTATATCCCTTTTTATAATAGATTTCGTAACTTGTCGCACCGGGGACCGGATCCCATGACACCCGGATGCTGGTTGATGACAAGACAGATGCTGTTACTCCTGTCGGGGCGGATGGCGGTGGCAACGCTTGTTGTGTTGTCCCGGAAACGGAAGAAGAATAGCCGCTGGCCCCCGCGCTGTTTACCGCTTTTATGGAGTAATAATAGGTGGTTTCTGGGGACAAACCCGTATGTGTGTATGACGCCGAAGGGCTTGTACCGGCATAATTCATGGAGGCGGAGGTCGATCCTTTTTGATAATAGATTTCATAACTTGCCGCGCCGGGGACCGCGCTCCATGAAACACGAATGCTGCTTGCCGACAGAACGGCTGTCGCCGCCCCTGTCGGAACCGCGGGTGGAACGAAGTAGAGCGTTGCCTCTTTGCCGGACGGCGTAATGGTATAGCCGTTTTTTGCCGCGGCAACGGTAACCGAGCCGCCCGCGCTTATACCGCTTACCGCCAGTTCATAGACGCCGATACCTATCTTGGCCAGCGCGCCTTTTACCGCTCCGGTATTATTGGGCATCAGCGTAATATCGCCGGCGCTTAAATCCTCAATATCCTGGTCAAAGGACAGGTTCAATTTTGTCGTCATTACGGAGCTTGAACCATTGGCCTCCGCACCGGTGAAGGAAACCGGAATGAATGTTACGGCCCGCACATAACCTGAGAGGGAACCGTCCAGGGCGCCGTAATACGCCCCTATCTTATAGTAGTATGCCGTTCCGAGGGCAAGGCCGGTATCGTACCATGAGGTTCCGCCCGAAACCGTTGCCAGGGGGTTCCCGTAATTTCCGTCAAAGGTTGACCGGTATACACGATAGCCGCCGGCCCCCTCGACAGGGTCCCATGAAAGGTTTATCGCGGTCCCGGATTGCGCGGACGCGGTAAAATTGGACGGAGCGGACAGGGGTAAAACGTTTACTTCGAGGTAAACCATCGCGGGATTTTTTGACGCGTCGTTACTGGGTATCGTTATGATAGCGTTATGCACACCAAGTTTCGCGGGGGAAAATTGTATAAAAAATGACGATTCACTTCCCGCGGGGATATTTGGGCTTGGGGACGATGACAGGGTAAAAGCCGAAGCGTCCGCACCAATAAGGGCAATTGAGCCGGTGTCCAGCGTCAGCAAGAGGGTTCCGGTATTTTTTACCGTTACAGGGATCATCAGCCCAAGAGAAGCGGAGCCCCCGTTAATCGTACCGTGCTGGGGAATTTCGGCGTTATTGTAGAATACGCTGATAACCGGCTTAGTCGGAACGCCGGTCCCGGATATGGTAAAGGTAAAATCACCCGAAGGGGCGTTTGATTTTATAGTAACCGTTGTGGTGTGGGGGCCAAGCGAAGCGGGAGTAAAAGTAATCAGCGCATTCAACGGCGTGGATGCCGTAATTTCCGAACGCGTTGGCTGGGTTGCAGAGAACGAGTTATCCACGCCGTCAAGCTGTACCGGTTCAACCCCGGTGAGGGCTAAATTGCCGGAGCCGGTGCTTTTTAGGGTGATTTGGATTTGCCGTGCGGTATTGATGACCGTTTCACCGGTATTGATGGTATCGTTCCGCGCTACGCTTCTGCCGCCGTATTCAACGCCGATTTCCGCTACCAGCCCTACCGCCGACAAAGTCCCCATGTTGCTTTCATTGGCCACCTCAACCACAACCGCATTGTCCCCGATGGTAACCGGCGAATCGTCCGTTGTCCATACAGACTGTGTTCTGAGGTTTATCCCTATATCCTTACGGGTAAGATAAATATAACCTGAAGCATCTTCTGTTGTTTCTGTTTTGGATGCAGTTCCTTTGCGTAAATCCGTCTGGCCGGGAGAAACAAAATTTATCCCGGCCCATGTAACATTCGACAAGTCATAGGAAGACTCGTTCTTAATGGTAAAGGACGGTCCGCCGTCATTGGGAAGATCCTGTTCCCCGGCAGGCTGTTTACATCCGCCGAACCAGAGCGTCAGGATCGCTAAAACCAAAGCCAAAAGGATAAAGTTCTTCATAAAAACCTCCTTGTTACGCCCCCTGTTTGGCATGATCTTAATGCCATGAGGTTCCCGTGCCGAAAATTTCGGGCTCCTTCAGGACAGAAGCGTCCCGGAAGGAATTAATCTAATCCTAATATCTCATCGATATCAAGTTTTTTGACTTCATCAATCCCACTCAAAGTCAGATGGGATGCATCCAAACCGGATACGGTGATGGTATATAAATAATCCGTCTTAAACGTATATTTCGGAATATCCTTATCAATCTGGGGTGTCCCTATCTTCATTCCTGTAATTTCCTGTTCGGACGGATAAGTTCCATCAGCATTCCGTTCAAGTTTTATGGAAAAGGTTTCGCTCCTTCCAGGAAGAATGCCCCTGATACCTATGGAAGTAACCTGTTCTTCGGTTCCCCGGGTAAACCGTATGGCATTATCCGAAGAATTGTTGATAATCCTTAGATAGAAACTGCCGCTTGTCAAATTGAATGTCCCAGCGGCAAGGATTTCGAGATTCCAGGTATTCATACTGTCCGCTTGTGCAAGGACACAGCTTTTAGCATAGAGTTTTCCGGTCAGGTCCCCTGAAGCATATTTAGGAATCACCTCATAAAGTATTCTATCCGCGGGGACAAACCGTTTAAAAACAGGGAAAAGCATATAATCCGCGGGCGCATTTACGCGTAGTCCCATATTAATCGTTAGGGGCGTCACATAACCGAGCGGTTCACCCGACGGCCCATCCTTTCGGATTTCGATATCCCAATATGTGGGATTGCTGAGGATTATCTGCCCGCTGCCGCCGGCAACGGAACTAATCTGGAAACGGTTATTGTTTACCGCCTCGTGATTGTAAAAAGCGTAGATCCGGGCAAAAACAGGCGCGGCGGCAATATCGCTTTTATGCTTGTTGTATTCTTCTTCCGTTATCAAAATCAGCGCAAAGGCGCCGGTACTGTCAAATAAACCGGCATCCTTTTTCAGTCCATGATTACTGGCATACGCGGGAATACCGCTGATCAGGCAACTGGGATCAAGTGCCCCCTTAAAGGCAACCAGGTTTTCTCCGGACTTGTTGTCAACATAAATCGATGCAGGTGAATAGCTTTCAAAAGACACGTGCGCCTTATTCGAAGGTTCCGTAGACGTAGGGCATCCCGATAAAAGGGCGGCCGCTGTCAGGATAAAAAACAATTTGCATTTGAACATATACATCTCCTTGTATTACTCAGTATAAACCACCAAAATATTATCCAGGGATAGATAGGAGGAGGAGGAGGAGGAGGAGGAGTAACCATGTTTGGTCCATACGATTTCATGGGCCCCCGCTTCCAGGGTATATTCCTGATTAGACCAGTTGTAATCCCCCTGCCATGCCGCTTT
>JAISNI010000058.1 GCA_031276295.1 Treponema sp. | reverse complement strand
CCGCCGTTCGTTACGATATAGGGAGCGTCAAAGAAGGCGGCGGATCTCGCTATGGCGCCCAGGTTGTGATCGTTGCCCAGGGAATGAAGGAGAAGGCCGGTCTTCCCTTCCATGGCCCAGGCGTCCAGTTCTTCCCTGCTCAGGCCCTCAATCTCAGGCTCCAGCATCATGGCCACCACCCCCTGGTGATGCGACGATTTGCAGATTCGCTCAAGTTCTTCGTCTTCGCAGATCTTATAGGGCCGCTTCCGTTCGGCGAGGCCCCTGCATACCCCGGCGAACTGCTTGAGCCTCTCTTCCCGTAAGAAGAGACGGTTAATCCTCTCCGGGTGGTATTCGCCAAGAGCCGCTACGGCGTTACAGCCGCAGACGGCAAGTTCATCGGTCAGTTTGTTTCTCATAGCGGGAGTATAACATGATATGCAGAGTATTTTAAGCCGATAATTGCTTGACAGGGTCATGGAGTCGTGAGAGTCTATTATTAAGGAGAGTAAAATGCTTCAAGACAAGACCCAGAACCGGAATCTTTTCTGGCTCATTGGAACCGGAGGAATAATAGGTTTGTTCGCCATGGGGCTGACAAAATTCGGGAACCCTCTTAACATGGGTATTTGCGCCGCGTGTTTTATCCGGGATACGGCAGGCGCGCTCGGACTGGACAACGCGGCAGTGGTTCAATATATAAGGCCGGAAATAGCCGGGTTTATATGCGGAGCTCTCATCCTTTCAATCGTAAAGCGGGAATGGAAAGGACAGGGCGGCTCCGCCCCCCTCGCGCGTTTTTTGATAGCCTTTTTTGTAATGATTGGGGCCCTGGTTTTTTTAGGCTGCCCCTTGCGGCTTATGCTGCGTCTTGGCGGCGGCGACCTTAACGCCTTAATCGGACTTGCCGGATTCGCAAGCGGTATAGCCCTGGGGAGTTTTTTTCTTTACAAGGGGTTTACGCTTGGACAGGCAAAAGGACAGCCGCTTGTTAACGGACTGGCCGTACCGCTCATCGCGCTTGCTCTGCTTGTTTTTATTATCATAAAACCCGCATTTATCAAAATGAGCGCGGAGGGCGTTGGTTCCATGCACGCGCCGGTCCTTATCGCGTTTGCGGCTGCGTTAGTCATCGGGGCGCTGGTGCAAAAAAGCGGGCTATGCATGTCAGGCGGTATTCGTAATATTTTCTTGATTAAAAACGCGACAATGTTCTGGGGATATGTAACAATATTTGTTGTAACGCTTATCGGGAACGTCATATCGGGAAAGCTGAAATTTGGTTTTGCCGGTCAGCCAATCGCGCATACCGAGGCGTTGTGGAATTTTTTTGGAATGGTACTGGTTGGCTACGGTTCTGTTTTACTCGGCGGATGCCCCTTGCGGCAGCTTATTATGTCAGGTGAAGGCAATTCGGACGCCGGTATTTGTGTTATCGCGTTTATACTTGCCGGCGCAACGGCGCATAATTTCGGTATTGCGGCTTCTCCTGCCGGCGTTCCGCTAAACGGAAAAATAGCCGTTGCGATTGGATTTACGGTCATGGTAATGGCGTCGATTCTTTGCACGTTTTTAAAACAGGCCGCAACGAATGAAGCCAAGGGTACATGAAACTACTGGTAACATTTGAAATCATTGCCGATTCATTTTCATGTGATAAAACCTTGAAGGCGGCGGGGCATAGTTGCAGGATTATACCCGAACCAAGAAATGTGGGCGTATCATGCAACTATGCCGTAGAGATTCAAAATATTGAAACTGAAGAAGAAGTTTCCGGTATTTTAAGATTGTTGAAGCATAACAACATTGACTATGTACATCTGTTTCGTAGTATACATACGCCGCAGGGCGAAACATATTAGCAGTTGTCCGGAACCCTGAAATCGCCTAATCGGCGACTTTTGGAGGTTTTGTGCGCGAAGCGCAACAAACTGCTAGACGCAAAAAGCGGCGGCTTTGTCCCGGACCCACCTGAGGTGATCCCTGTTGATGTCCCGGGGAACGGTGCAGTCGGCGCCGAGCACAACGCCCAGGGTTCCCGCTTCCTTAAGCAGCCTTTCGGTCTCGGCTTCAATCTCCGCCTTGCTTCCCTTATAGAGGACATCACCGGTGGTGTTGCCGAAACCGCCTATTACCGGCCTGCCCCCAAAGAGTTTCTTCCCTTCGCCAAGAGGCGTCTCTTCTACCACCGAGGCAAAGTTGATTATCTGGGCGGGATAAGCGGTAAAATGGGAAAGGTTGTTCCGGCATCCCTCATAGCCGCATATATGGAGTATGTTGAACTGGCTGGAACTTATGGCCGGTTCAAGGGCCTTAAAGTCGCTGGGGGCGAGTATCTTTTCCCGGACCTCGTCCGTAACTCTTGGGTCATTCAGATCCTGGGCGCTGAAATAAACCCCGTCAACACCGGCTTCGGAGATGAGCCTTTGGCTCAGGACGGCCAGGTCTCCGGCCATCACATTCAGGGCATGGGCCGCCGCGTCCCTGTCCCCGGCAATAAAATCCGCGAGGCTCTTGCCTCCCCGGGCAGCGCGGCTAAACCGGAAAAAGGTGGCGGGGGAAAATATATTGTAAAAGCACATTACTTCGGAACCGCAAAGGCCGGTTATGGTTTTCGCGTAGGCTATCTGCTTTTCGATCCAGGGGTGGGTTTCCCCTATGGAAACCGCCTTGCCGAGATCCGCCCCGGTCTTCGCGTTTATGATTGCCTCGCAGGGATAGATAAAAAACCCGTCGGTCATGATCTTTACAAAATCGGGCTGGAATTCGTTGTAGAATTTTTTATGCCCTTCGATGCTATTCTCGAAAAGGCCGGGGGTTTTAAAGCCGTCTTCCAATTCATCTTTGGCATAATGAAACCAAAACCCTACCGGAACCCTGTCCGCTTTTTCGTTCTTAAAAGCCTTCGCCACGAGTTCTCTTTTGTTCATAAGTACCACCTCATTAATTCCTCTATCGTATTTTCTTTTTTCGGCATATTTATTTTTGCCGGATCAGGAAAATCATCCGTGTTTTTTATATTCAAAGCATTGATTTCTTTCAAAATATATTTTCGGCGTAACTTTCTTTCTTGTGTAATATGTAACGCATTCTTCAAAAGAACTATCGTCTGCTGAGAAATGCTGCGATTTTCCATTTGTGCTACTTGTAATAAAGGCATATAATTCTTCTCATCCCTGATATGTTTATATTTTAATGTATTTTGCATACAATGTCAAGGAATTTTTCCATTCGTGTCGTTAATAAGTGATAAGTTCACCCCCTATAGTAACGAGGGAAACGTTCACCCCCCTCGGATAAGATAGGAGGATGAAATATATGATGAGCACAAAAGAGCTGGCCCGGCTGACGGT
>JAISNI010000036.1 GCA_031276295.1 Treponema sp. | reverse complement strand
GGTTGCGGAATTCCGCCTTGGCGTAAATCGATACGCCGTCCAGTCCGGCGGAGGTTTTTTTAAGTTCCACGAGCGGGGTATGCCCGATTAAATCCAGTACGTTCATTTGGGTTCCTGCTGCTTTACAGCCACCGGGGTGCTCCTTAAGGGCGTTCCTGATAATCACTACTTCTTGCCCGCAGACCGCCCGCAAGAACCGTTAAAACCAACAGCGCATAGACTGGGTTTTTCATAAAACACCTCCTTTTTTAACCAGCAGTTTGTTGCGCTGAAGCGCAAAATCGTATAAAAATTCACGGAAGTGAATTTTTATACCTTGCAGACTGCCAAAGCACCCCCGATAATCGGGACTTTTTGCATAAAGCGGACCACAGGTCCGATGCAAAAAGTCCGCAAGCGCGACAGGCTGCTAGGAAAGCGCATCTATTCCTAGTATTTCTATGTGTTATATAATGTATTAAACGATAAGTATTGTCAAGTAGATTAAAAAAAATTTATTTCAGGACTTGACACTCCCGATGACCCTCTATTCGTTTCCCCTGCTTACAAGGCGGAAAGGCCGTTGATCCGCCTTTTTTTCTTGCCGTAAAAATCTATAAAAAAATTTGCAAAATTTTGAAAAAAAATTCGTTTTGACTAAAGCACCACGCACGGAGACCCCAATATATAGGCATCATTGGTATTCGTAATGTGTATGATCCGTCAGATCGTTATTGCGGGACCCATGACCGGCTGCGTGAAGTGCGCCGGAACATATTTTTTGTTCAGGAGGATATATCATGAACAACCTCAATTCAATTTTAATCGAAGGGAATCTGGTCAGGGAACCTCTGTACAAGACTACGCCCAAGGGAGTACCGGTGTGCACGTTCAGCCTTGCGTCCAACCGGTATTACCGGCAGGACAGCAATACGGAAAGGGAAGTGGGTTTCTTTGATGTAGAGACGTGGAGCAAACTCGCGGAAAACTGCTATAACCTGGGACACAAAGGCAGGGGGGTCAGGGTAGTCGGACGGCTGAAGCAGGATCGCTGGGTAGGGTCGGATGGAAGGAATCATTCGCGGGTTACCATTGTAGCGGAACATGTGGAATTCAAACCGGAGTTCAAGCGGGATAACGGATATGGGGAGAAGATAGAAGCACTTGCCGAATCGGCAGTTGCGGAATCGGTTCCTGCCGAAGCCTACGAAACGGTGAATTTTTAAATCGTTAGGAGGAAAAAGAATAAGATTATAACCACGGACGGCACGGGCAACATGGACGCAAGAATAACTTCCAAACTAAAAGTCCGTGCGGTCTCCGGTTAAAATCACGCGCGGTTTGTTGTGCTGAAGCATAACAAACCGCGCGGGTGGGGTAGCTCATTCCCCTTTTGTATCAGGGTCTACAATCATAATATTCCGAATCAGGGCGACCAGGTCGGAATAGCTTCCCAGGAAGGTCAGGAGAGTACGCCGGGTAGCGCCGAAGTATTCGAATTCTTCCGGCTTCATGCCCTTTTCATCATAGGCCCGTACAAAATCAGGGAATTTCTTTTCCAGTTCGGCGATAATCGCGGGATCAACCGGATCGTCGATGCGGTTTTTTACTTCCACATCGGAGCCGTTTATCTTCTGCTGCCAGTCGTAGGTGATGGTCATCGACATATCCCCGCCTATGAACTGGGACCAGTGAAAATGATTCCGGTATGCCGCGTTTAAAAGCCGTGTCCGGTAGCCCCGTTCCTTAAAGAGCCGGTAACACTTCTTTGATGCGGCGACCCCCGGCCATTCAAGATAGCCGGGATCAGTAACAATGTTTTTTTTGGAAGCGATTACCTTGATCCAGTCGTCAAGGCGGCCCACCATGATCGTGCAGATAGGACTCATAAGGGAAATATCCAGGCCCTCTTTCTTACGGCGATCCAGACCGCGTTCCACCGCCTCGGCCACGGAAATAACCTGGGGGACGGTAAAGGAAACGGTGGCGTTGACACTGACGCCCCGGTAAGTGAGTTCCTCAATCGCCTCTATACCTGCCCTGGTAACGGGCAGTTTGATATTGTTGTTGGGGTAGAGGGAATTAAAGTAAAGCGCCTGTTCAACAATAGACTTTGCATCGCGGTAAAACTTGGCGTTGGTCTGAATGGAAAGCCGTCCGTTGCGGCCCTTGTTTTTTTCGTATATCGGCAGCAGGAGCTTGGATGCGTTGACGGTTATATCTTCCATTATTTTCCACGCGATGAAATCTTCGGAGGCGGTGGGATTCTGCGCGATAAGTTCCAGTATCCGGGGTTTCCAGGTATCAAGTTCTTTTTTCAGAACCTGACCGACAATGGTAGGATTACTGGTTCCGCCCGTTGCCCCATCTTTAATGGATGCGGACAGTTCAGATGTGGAACAGGAATCATTCCAAAACTCCGTAGGACTTGTCAGCGTCATCTGGTGCAGACGACTTGTTCCGTTTTCTCCGCTCATAAATACTCCTTATGTTATTTGAATGTTGTTTGACTTGAGGCCGTTTCAAATATCAGACTTTGAAACGGCAGCCTGGATTTAATTGCATATCCGCGCGTTAGATACAGGGCGTTCATAAACCGGTCTTTTTTTTGATATAGGAGCGCGCTTTGATCGCGTATTCAAGGGGATTTGCCCTGGCGGGATCGCCTTCCGCTTCAACCACCCACCAGCCCCGGTAACCGCTCTTCTTAAACGCCTCGAACACCGGGATAAAATCCACGTCCCCGCAGCCCGGTACGGTAAACACCCCTTCCCGCACCGATTTAAGGAAGGACCATTTTTCCTGTTTTGCCTTTTCCCGCAGGGGCTTCCGCATATCTTTAAGGTGTACATGGGCTATACGGTTGATGTACTTGTTGAGTACGGCCATATAATCCTCGCCTGAGAAAACAAGGTGGCCGGTATCATAGAGCAGGCCGAGCAGGGCGGGGTCGGTGTTTTCCATAAGCCGGTCTATTTCCCCCGCGGTCTGGACTCCGGTTCCCATGTGATGGTGATAGACCAGCTTCATTCCTTTCTCAGCCGCCTTTTGCCCCAGTTTGTTGAGGCCCCCGCAGACTCTTTTCCATTCCTCATCGGTAAACACGGGCTTTGCGTCGAATATGGGTTTTTCCATACCCTGAATTGAATGTCCCTGTTCCGCCGCTCCTATGACCCTGGCGCCGACCGCGTAGAGGAAATCGCACTGTTTGACGAATTCAGCCTCCACTTCCTCATAGGGTTTCGTTGTAAGGAAAGAACTGAACCACGCGTTGCAGATCGTAAGCCCCCGCAGTTTCAGCGCTTTGTTAAGAACTGCCGGATCCTTGGGGTACTTGTTGCCCACTTCGCTGCCCGAGTATCCGGCAAGAGCCATCTCGCTGACGCACTGTTCAAAGGTGTTTTCTTTGCCCAGATCCGGCATGTCGTCGTTAGTCCACGCAATAGGGGCAATCGCCAATTTTATTTTTGATTCATGTGTCATTCTGAGCCTCCGTTAGAATTTTCTTGTCCTGGCGGTTTCCGCCGCCATAGCCGCGGCGGCCTTTTCAACCTCAGGATTGGCGGAAACCTGGGCGGTACCTACCCGCCACCAGCTTTCATAGCCCCCGGTCATGGTTTTGGCGCCTACTTTGACATCGATAAGCGCGGGGCCTTCGGCGGCCAAGGCCGCTTCCACGGCCTGCTTTAATTCTTCGGGCGTCCGCGCCCGCAATCCCCGGGCGCCCCAGCTTTCGGCGTTTTTGGCGTAATCAACCCGAACGGGGATGCCCTCAAGGCGGTTCGTTGTTTTATCCCTGGTTTTCCATTCGTTGCCGAAGTGTTCTATCCCCTGGCTGTTCTGAAGGTTATCGATGCAGTGGAAACCGGCGTTGTCCAGGACTATCACGATTATCTTTTTGTTTTCCTGAACCGCGGTAAGCAGTTCCGTATGCAGCATGGTATAGGCGCCGTCGCCGATAATCGCAACCACCTGTTTTTCAGGAAAGGCGATCTTGACCCCCAGGGCCGCGGCTACCTCATAGCCCATGCAGGAAAAGCCGTATTCCATGTGGTAGGCATTCGCCGTCCTGGTACGCCATACCCGCTGCATATCGCTGGGAATAGAGCCGGAACCGGAAACCACGATTGCGTCCTTAGGCAGCAGACGGTCGTTGAGCTCGCCCAGAACCCGCGCCTGGGAGAGCAGGGGTTTTCCATCGGGGGCGGGGGCTGCGGTTTCACGGTAGAGCCGGTCAACTTCGGCGTTCCATTCATCCTTTACTTCTTTTATCCTGCCGCCCCATGCCGCCGAATATCCGTTTACGGTTTTATTCAGGGCATCCAGGGTGAGTTTCGCATCGGCGATGACGGGTTCGCCGTTCATCTTATACGCGTCAAAGGAAGCGGTGTTGATCCCCAGAATCCTGCAATCCGGGTTTTGAAAGAGCCATTTTGAACAGGTGGTAAAGTCCCCCAACCGGGTTCCGACAGCGATAATCAGATCCGCTTCCCTGGCGATCCGGTTGGCCGCAAGGCTGCCGGTAACGCCGATGCCGGAAAGGTTCCAGGGGTTATCCCAGAGTATGACCCCCTTTCCCGCCTGGGTTTCCGCAAAGGGAATGCGGTTCTTTTCGCAGAAGGTTTCCAGTTCCCTGCCGGCGCAGGAAAAGCGCACCCCGCCGCCGCAGATAACCAGGGGCTTTCGGGCGGCTTTGATCAGCGCCGCCGCCCGTTCTATCTGGCCCGCGCCGGGGATACGCCGTTCAATATGATGTACCCGCTTTGCCAGGAATTCCACAGGGTAATCCCAGGCTTCGCCTTGGACATCCTGGGGCAGGGACAGGGTTACCGCGCCGGTCTCCGCCGGATCGGTCAGCACCCGGAATGCGTTGATCGCGGCGGTCATAAGCTGTTCAGGACGGCTGACCCTGTCCCAATAGCGGCTTACCGCCTTAAACGCGTCGTTCGATGTGATCGTGTAATTGTAGGGAATCTCCACCTGCTGGAGGACCGGATCGGGCTGACGGCAGGCAAAGGAATCCGAGGGAAGAAAGAGCACGGGGATATGGTTTACCGTGGCGGTTCCCGCGGCGGTTACCATGTTGAGGGCGCCGGGGCCTATGGAACTGCACACCGCCATCATACGGAGCCGGTTATGCTGTTTGGCAAAACCCATAGCCGCATGTCCCGCTCCCTGTTCGTTTTTTGCCTGATAGAAGGGCATCCGGTTTTCCCGTGAGGCCAGGGCTTCGCCCAGCCCCACCACCACACCGTGGCCGAATATGCCGAATACGCCTTCGACAAACTTGATTTCCTTTCCGTCAAATTCGACGTACTGGTTGTCCAGGAAACGGAGTAAAGCCTGAGCCGTCGTCAATCGTACCGTTTTCATTTTATTCTCCATAAAATACAGAATTTTACGCTCTAAAAATGCAGGCGCGGGGCTGCCATATCCTGTCTTCCGGGCCGGTTACCCATTGGTGTTCTTCGGTAAAGGTCTGAACGCCGTAATGATTCCCGTCGATGTGGCGTATGACCCACAGGTACCACATGGCGTATCCCGGGGCGGTAACCTGGGGATGATCCTCGCCGTCGCGGATCTGAATGGTATCCTTGTCGCGGATGATGTAGGGCGTGTCCCCGATGGCCGTAAGGCCGAAACCCTGCCGGGGAAGGAAACGGTAGTGGTAAATTTCCGGCTGGGGGTGGTGGTGGGGCGGGTAACTGGACCACTTGCCCGGCGCGCCGATTACCTCCCCAATCACCAGGTTGGACTCGGGCCGGTTGGCGTCGTCAAAAACGGTACGCACGATACGGGTGGAGGCTTCCCGCATGGTTCCCGCGCCCCGCGCTTCGCTGGCACATTCCTCCGGGGTGTAGAGCCGGGGAGCAAAGCGTTTGGGATTGTCGGTGGCGCAATAGTACAATTCAACCCCATCCCTTCCCGCGGTGATTTTTACCGGACACGCCGCCGGAACCGAAAGGCACCAGGGAGCATGATCGAAGAGATCGGGCCGGGAAATCTCTTTTGATTCGCCTGCCCACGCGATCACCGCGCTTCCCTTTGCGAGCAGCCATATCCGTTCATCGGCCGCCGCATCGTCGTTCCATACGTCCCCGGCGGCAAGAACAAGTACGCCGAAGTCCATGAGCATATCCGCCGATGCGCCGCTTCTGGGCGAGAGCATGGTAAAGCCGTGGTTAAAGGGCGGTTTATGGTGAAACTGCATACTATTTCTCCCGGTACGAGGCCCGAATTTCCGCTATGGTTACGGGTCTTTTTTCTTTAAGCGAAAGGCCCGCGGCAAGGGCCGCGTACATATCCTCAAGGCCGTCTTCCCCGCTTACCGGTACCGGCTTGTCCTGGAGAACCGCTTCGGCAAAGGCGTTTATCTCGTTGATAAAAGCATCCTTGTAGCGTTCCAGGAAGAAGTAGAGCGGCTTTTCTCCGGTTACGCCGGATGCGCTTGAAATTTTAACCGTATTGGGAAGGTCGTTGTCCGCTATGGCCGCGCCCCCGGAACCGAACACTTCTACCCGCTGATCGTAGCCGTATACCGCCTTCCGGGAATTGTCGATAACCCCGATGGCGCCGTTTTCAAACTTGAGGGAAACCAGGGCGGTGTCCACATCACCGGCCTTGCCGATTTCAGGGTCAACGAGGCAGGCCCCGGAAGCGTACACTTCGGTAATACCGCTTCCGGCCTGGAAGCGGGCCATGTCGAAGTCGTGGATCATCATATCAATGAAAATACCGCCGGAAACCGCGACGTAGGCGGGGGGAGGGGGCTCAGGATCACGGGAAGTGATTTTTACAATATGTACACCGCCCAGCGCGCCCGCCAGAGTATACTCGCGAATCCGCGCAAAATTATGGTCAAAACGGCGGTTAAAGCCGATCTGGAGTTTTACCCCCGCCTTCTTTACCGCTTCCAGGGCCGCCTTTACCTTGGGTACGGAGAGGTCGACGGGCTTTTCGCAGAATATATGCTTGCCGGCCCCGGCCGCCCTGATGGCGAGATCCGCGTGGGTATCGGTAGAACTACAGATAAGCACCGCTTTAATGCCGTCGTCCTTCAGAATATCCCCGGGATCCCTGGACACAATCCGGGCCCCAAGTCCCTTTGCCCAAGCCTCCTGTTCATCTGAAAGTTTGATGTCGGCGATACCTTCCAACTTGACCTGGGGAATAAAACGGGCGATGTTTTCGGCATGAATCCTTCCAATCCGCCCGGCTCCGATAATACCGATTTTCAACTCCGGCATTTTCCGCTCCTTTGTTTTTGCAAACATTGTCATTTTTAATCAAAATAATACATACGTTAAAGGACTTATGAATAGCAAGTTCTTAAGCCCAAAAGATGAACCGGTAAAAAACCCTTACGACTTGTGTTACGATGAAATTACGCACCATCGGACGGCAAGAGGGGACTTCCTATGTTCCGGTTTATCAATACCAGTTTAGAACAATTTTTGCCGTGGTTCAATAGGGGTAAACTTATCATTTATTAACAATAAATTGACGATAAATTAACGACAAAAAAATTGACAACATTTTCCTTCCATGAGATAATAAAAAAAAATGTACGGGAGTTTACATGTTTCACTATCTAAATCCTAAGCGGTTGTATTTTGCGGTTGGTAAAAAGAGATTTTGGGAATTTGTCATTCTGGCCGCTTTTCTGCTTTTCTTTTACGGCCCCATCCTGAACCTGGTTATGCTGGCCTTCGGTAACGTCTATGATGTGCCGGGGATCATTCCCCAGGAGTTTGGTTTCAGATGGTGGAAATTTATTTTTTCCCAAAAGAATCTTGTTTCCTCCATTGCCCTGTCATTTATCTTTGCCGTCGTTACTACCGTCGTGTCCATGGTGTTCTGTATCCCCGCCGGGTACGCCATAGCCCGGTTCAAATTCCCGGGCCGGCGTTTCTTTATGCTTTCGTTTCTCCTGACCAACGCCTTCCCCAAGATAGGTCTCTATACCTCCATCGGGATTCTCTACTACCGGTACAATCTTATGGGAACTTTTATCGGGGTGGTGATCATCCACATGATCAATACCATGATGTTCATGGTCTGGCTTCCCGCCGGAGCTTTTGGGAACGTCCACCGGCAGCAGGAAGAGGCCGCCCGGGATGTGGGCGCCGGCCCGTTCCGCACCTTCCTGACGGTTACTTTCCCCATGGCAATGCCGGGGATAGCGGTTGGCGCAATTTACACCTTCCTTGGTTCTATGGAAGAAATGCAGGGAACCTATCTGGTCGGAATCCCCCAGTACCGGACCATGCCGGTAGAGATGTACAGCGTTATCGCCGAATACCCGGTTATGGCCGGAGCGGTTTTTGCGATTACCCTGATGATCCCGACGATTTTTTTCCTTGTTCTGATGAGAAAGTATATCGGGCCCAGCGCGATTGCCGGCGGCTTCAAACTAAAATAAGGGTGATGTGATGTTATGGTAAATCCGGAAAGAAAGATTAAACTGTGCATATCCGGCATGGATAAGATTTATGACAACGGCGACGGGGTCCGGAATATCAATCTGGATGTGTACAACGGGGAACTGGTAACCATGCTGGGGCCCTCCGGCTGCGGCAAAACAACCATACTCCGCACTATCGGCGGTTTCTTGAGTATCGAGAAGGGGGACATAACCATCGACGGTAAAAGTATCACCGGCCTTCCCCCGGAAAAACGGCCCACCGCCATGGTATTCCAAAGCTACAACCTCTGGCCCCATATGTCGATCTACGAAAACCTGGCCTTCGGTCTTAAACTGCGAAAAATTCCCAAGGACGAGATCGCCCGGCGCATTGAGGCCATGCTGGAACTGGTAAAGATGAGCGGTTCCCAGAAGAAGTACCCCGGCCAGCTTTCCGGAGGACAGCAGCAGCGCATCGCCATAGCCCGCTCTCTCCTGCTCCAGCCGGAGGTGCTGCTCCTGGACGAACCCTTCTCCGCCCTGGACGCCAAGATCCGTATGCAGATGCGGGAAGAACTGAAGAAGATACAGAGCGAACTGGGCATAACGGTCGTGTTTGTAACCCACGATCAGGAAGAGGCGATGGCCATATCCCACCGGATCGTGGTGATGAACAAGGGCAAATTTGAACAGGTGGGAACCCCCACGGAGATATACGACAACCCCGCCTCAAAATACGTGGCCTCATTTATCGGGGAGATGAATTTCCTGAACCGGGACAACAAAATAATCGCGGTCAGGCCCGAGGATGTAAAGATCCTCAGGGGATTCAAAGAAGGGGCCATTAACGGAACCGTCAGAACCATCATGATCCTGGGGCACTACGTGGATGTAAATATTCAATGGGGGGAGGAAGTGCTTAAATCCTTTATCCCCCGGACGGAGCTTTCGGATCTTGAGGTGGGCGGCAAGGTTCATGTGGAATTCGGAAAAACCCTGGAATTTCCGGTGGAAGGCTCATCATAGGAGGAGGATATTTTTGCGTCATGAGGCGTAAAATATAAATATTTTTACTGAAGGAGAAGGAAATGAAAAAAGGTATTTTGACGGTTCTGGCGCTGCTGATTTGCGCCGCAACTTTTGCTGCGGGGGCCGGTCAGAAAAGCGGAGGTGCCGTGCCGGAGGTCAATCTCTGGACATCCGGGTCGGACAATGTCCGTCTTATTTTCGAAAAACTGACGGACGAATTCAACAAGGATCCGGCGTATAACACGAAGGCAGTCATAAAACTCCAGTACATGCCCTCGGGGGGCGGAAACCAGACCATTATGTCCAGGCTCCTGGCTGCTTACCAGTCAGGACAGAAGAACAGCGTCTACGACTTGGCCGAATTCGGCGAAGTCGATGGTGCGGCTTACCTGGCCGAAGGCGGCGACAAGATGTTCTACAAACTGGACACCTCTAAAATCCCCAACTATAAAAACGTGAGCGCCAGGCCCTCCATCGGGGAGGAATACTTTATCGGCTACCGGGGAACCACCGTAGTTATGGCCTACAATTCGGAAACCGTACCGAATCCGCCCAAGACTATCGCGGAGCTGACCGCCTGGATAAAGGCCCACCCCGGGCGCTTTGCCTATAACTCCCCTGATTCCGGCGGGGCGGGCTCTTCTTTTGCTATTACTGCCCTATATAACCAACTGCCCAAGGAGGCGCTCTCTTCCACAGATCCCAAATGGAAGGATCAGTGGGGTCCGGGCTTTGATTACCTCAAAGAGATCCATCCCTATCTCTACAAATCTTCCGGCAAGGTGGTGTACCCCAACAAGAACCAGGGAACCCTGGATCTTCTGGCCAGCAA
>JAISNI010000018.1 GCA_031276295.1 Treponema sp. | reverse complement strand
TCCAGAGGAATCTGGGCATTGTCCGCCCGTTTGTCCGCAACCACATGCTTCAGATCCTCGATAACCCCCAGCTCTTTCATCTTTTTGATGATGATGTCAACAAAGTTCTCCCTGCCGAGCGCCGCCCCCTCGATCCGCCCTTCCCGAATCTTTTCCCTGATTACTTCCTGATCGGCTTTGTGTATCCTGAGCATAGTACGTCTCCTCCCAATGACTGTTCATGAGTATACCACCTTTCATCTTTTAGGCAAATCACTTTAGGAGATTTTCATATTCCGAATTGAAGGTCAATAGGTAAAAAAATAAAAATTCCCGCCCGCAAAGCGGCGGGGTATGAGACCCTTCTCGAATAATAAGATAAAGAAAGTCCCTTGAGGAAAATAGAGAGGATGAGGCATGAAGTGTGTTCTTCTCGTCCCGGCATTCTGCGCTTGTCCGTCTTTACCTAAACTAAAATACATGGCATTCTTTTACCAATGAACTATCAGAAACCGGATTACTGGGCGGACAGGGCGCGAAAAGAGGCTTATCCTGCCCGTTCCGTGTACAAATTAAAGGAAATTGAAGAAAAATTTTGCCTGTTCAAGCCGGCTTCTCCGTCAGGGGCGCTTCGTATTCTGGATTTAGGGGCCGCTCCGGGAAGCTGGAGCCTCTATTCGCTGAGAAAGCTCCGCTCCCGCTGTATGCTCACCGCTGCCGATATTAACGCGCTTTCCCGTCAGTACGACGCGGGACTTTTTGACGGCGGTAATTTCAGGTTTATTCAGGGCGATATTACCCAAACGGAGATACGGGAAGCCATCCTGTCGCAGGGTCCCTTCGGCCTTATTATGAGCGACGCCGCCCCCTCAACAACAGGGAACCGCCGGGTGGACACCTGCCGTTCCCTTGAACTGGCCGAAGCCGTTCTCTCATACGCCGAATCCGGCCTTGAAAGAGGGGGAAATTTGGTGCTCAAGGTTTTCCAGGGCGGTGAAACAGGGCCCTTCCTCAAGCGGATACGGTCGATCTTCTCCGCGGGAAAAAGTTTTAAACCGGAAGCCTGCCGTTCAACCTCGTTTGAAACATACATTATAGGTTTAGGGAAGCAGAGGTAAATGACGACAGCCGCTACCGATGAGGCCGCGTAGATTCCTGATGCGGCCCGGGGGTAGTCGCTTTGGACTTCGAGCATATCCTGGTATTGTTCCAGTTCCAGGCGGACATATCACAGACCTTCACGGGCGGCTATTCTGCGTTATTTATTGCGGGGACGCGCTTACGCGCATTGGCAGCGGGTATAAAAAAAGTCCGGCCCCCCTCGTTGATACCCGGCAAGCGAGGATTTCAATTTTCTCTTGCCGAATAAAAGGAACCGGACTATTATTACAAAATAAGGAGCCGCTCTTACACTAACCGGCGACTCCTAAAATCCGGGGTAAAGGAGCTATGTTTCAGCATAGCCCCTTTCCCCTCCATTCTCAGTTCTTCCTGTTTTAGAAGGACACCGAGAAAATGATCGGGACGCTGAATACGCCGTGCAAGTCTTTATTATCAGGAGTACCAGGGGTCGTGCCACCAACGAAGGTAAGACCGGTCTTGATGGTGCAATCGGGCGCAAGGGTGGTCTGGAGGCCCAAACCGAAACCATAGGCCAGCGCGCCTTCAGTAGTATCAGTGGTTGATGTTCCACCAATAGTAGTCTTTTCTTCCTTATCTCCGGTAAACTGGACGCCGCCTTCCAACTGCGCGGTAAAGGTGTCGTTGAGCTTGTACTGAACGGCGACGTAGGGCTTAAGTACGAAAGCATTGGTTGTTTCTTTCTTCTTTCCAACCTCCATTTCATTAGTTACAGTGTCGGCGATACCGCTGGCGCCGATTATAAAGTTCGCCGTCAGGGCCCCGGTTACGTACTTGGCACCCAAGGCAAACCCTATACCTTTCCAGTAGGAATAATTCTTAACTTCATATTTATCATTCCACAAGTCGGCGTCAAATTGGGGATCCTTAACCGGCAGGTAAACCCTGCCGCCTACATCAATGGTTAACCCTTCCATGCCGGTATAGGCAAAGGCAAGCTCAAACCGGTGAGCATTAAACCCCGGTTCCCCTGCCTCTTTTGTTGTAATCTCAATCTCCTGAAGTTTACCATTAATCACGGCTTCATACTTTTTCGTTTCTGACTCCGATGGACTTACGAGAGGAGACCCTACAAACTGAACCCTGACAAGGCCGATATTCGGCAAGTCGTAAGCAACGGCAGCTTGGGTGTTCTGCCATACCCATTCCGCACCCTTGGATCCGCCCCATGCAAACTTATTACTCCCCTCCTCAGCCCAATTCCCATAGGTGTCAACCATGTTGTTCACCAGGGCATACACGCTTAAACCTGCAAGGGCTTCGGGCTTCACGGTTAACATAGCAGCGGCTTTGGCGCCAAAATTGGTGAAAATATCACTTTCACCGGTACGGGGGATCAAATAATCGCCAAACCATGCGCTGTTGCCCACCTTGCCGCGGATGTCGTTGTTCGTAAAACGGCCCGCGTCAAGACGGATCCAGTCCAAGGGTTTGTACCAGATACCGGCATTATCGCCTATTTCACTGGTAAGGGTGCTGCCTGCAATCTTCGGCCTCCACTGGAACTTAAACCCCGCCTTGCCGCTCTCCGTAGCGCCCTCTACATTGACCTGAATCTCCGTAGCTGCCCCGCCGCCCCGTCCGAAACCGGCTACTGCCGCAGGACCGTCATCAGTATCTGGGTCATCATCGTCCGGTTTGATGACCACTCCCAACGGAATGAACGACATCCCCGCGCCCGCGGTTACGGTTACTTCCGCAAACACGGTTGCACACACAAGAGCGAATACAATAGAAAAAGTAAGTAACTTTTTCATATATCCTCCTTCAAAAAACAAAAATTGTGCGGGGAAAGCGGACAACGTCCGCCTTATTCCCCGTTATGCTATAAAAAAAGACAGGTCCGCCCCCGGCGGAGCCATGCCTTAATTTGCCTGTGCAGAGAAGTAAAGAAATAAACGCGGAAAGCCGCCCA
>JAISNI010000200.1 GCA_031276295.1 Treponema sp. | reverse complement strand
CACTGGAAACCCTCCCTGTCAGGGAGGAGGAGGTCAGGCCCCCGCGGCCTGATTTCGGCTAGATTTTATTACTGGGCAACCGCCCCTTTTCGGCTAGAATAATTATTAGGCAATGCGACCGCTAGACAAAAAAAATATTTTATGATATATTGTTTTTAGTGTTTAAGGCATATTTAAACCTCGATTTAAAATGCTTTATACTGCGTAATCTACGGCGCCGTACCCAAGCGGTAAGGGAGTGGTCTGCAAAACCATTATGCAACGGTTCGATTCCGTTCGGCGCCTAAACAAATAATACTGCGTGAGGCTTGAAAATCTACAAAAAATCCCTGAATTCATAAGGATTATGAGTATTTTTTATAGTGGTAAAAACTTCCATCCGTAAAGCGGTATATTTCGCCCTCAAGCCCGTTGCGGCGGACAGAAAGTCCGTAGCGTGCGGAGGGTATAAAATCGAATAAAAATAATGAACCGGCCGCCGGTACAGGCGGTCCTGTATGTTTTTGCAGAATCACATTAAGAGCGCCGTACAATTATGGAAAAGAACGAAATTTTTGTTATCTACGGGGAGAATCCCGCGGAGATGGTTTACAGGCTTGCGGAGGAAGCCCGGCTTGCCGATCTTATCGGAGGCAGGGGTCGGCGTATCGGCCTGAAGCCGAACCTGGTTGTGGCGCGGCAGGCAGACGGCGGGGCCACAACCCACCCGGAAATAGCGCGGGGGCTTATTGACTATCTCCAAAAGCATAACTTCAAAAATATCGTGATCCTCGAAGGCTCCTGGGTGGGGGACCGTACCGCCGATGCCTTTTCGGTGTGCGGTTACCGGCAACTGGCAAAGGAAAAAAGCGTCGATCTTATCGACACCCAACGGGATACTGCCCGCGCCTATGACTGTAAGGGTATGAAAATTGAGATTTGCGACAGCGCGCGGGCGGTGGATTTTATGATCAACCTGCCCGTGATGAAAGGCCACTGTCAGACCCTTCTTACCTGCGCGCTAAAAAACAACAAGGGTATAATACCGGACCGGGAAAAACGCCGGTTTCATAGCTTGGGGCTTACCAAACCTATTGCCCACCTCAATACCCTTGCGCGCAACGACTTTATCGTTGCGGACGGCATCTGCGGGGATCTGGACTTTGAAGAAGGCGGGAATCCTGTGTACGCAGGCCGGCTCTTTGCCGCGCGGGACCCGGTACTCTGCGATGCCTGGGCCGCCGTTCAGATGGGTTACACTGTGGGCGATATTCCCTACATCGGCCTTGCGGAAAAGCTGGGCGTGGGAAGCGCCGATCCGGGAAAAGCCGCGGTTCGGGAATTGAACAGCAGCGCCGACGGCGCTAAAACTCCGCCCCGGCCAAGCGGGAAGCTCCGGCAGTTGGCCGGCTACATCGAAGAGGATGGCTCGTGTAGCGCCTGTTACGCGGCGCTTATCTTTGCCCTGTCGCGTATGGGAGAAGCGGAACTCCGCCGTCTTAAATCGCCTGTCAGTATAGGGCAGGGCTTCCGGGACAAACAGGGCGGCCTGGGCATAGGCCGGTGCTGTTCGGGCTTTAGCTCCGGCGTAAAGGGCTGTCCGCCCAGCGCCTCGGACATACTGGCTTTTCTGCGCTCCCTGCCCTGAGTCCCGAATTTGGTTTAGCCCTGATCCCAAAAAGCCTTGTAGCCGGCGGGGTGGGGGAAAGGATGGGCCGCTTCGTAGGCTTCCGCTATATCGAGGAGCGTGCCTTCGGCAAAAGCCCTGCCCAAAAGTTGAACGCCGACCGGAAGGCCGTCTTCTACGCAGGCCGGAAAGGAAAGGGCGGGGAGTCCCGCAAGGTTCGCGCAGCAGGTATAGAGATCGGCGGCCTTTTGTGCAAAGGGCGAGAGGGAACTGGGTCCCCGGTCAAAGGCGCGGGTAGGAAATACCGGCAGGAGAATAGCGTCCAGGAACGGGGGCCGCGAATGGGGAGATTCCGCGGGAAAGGCGTATTCTGAGCCGCCGAGGTAGGATTCAAAGTTACGGCGTATGGCCGCCCGTATACGCTGGGCCCGCAGGTAGTACCTGTCCTGAAAGCCGGAACGGAGTACGAAAGTCCCCAAAAGTATGCGGAGTTTTACCTCCGCGCCGAAACCCGCTTCCCTGGTCTTGTCGATAAGATCGTCGGGGTTCTCCGCCCAATCCGGCCTGCGGCCGTAGCGTACCCCGTCAAAACGCGCGAGATTCGCGGAGGCTTCCGCCATCGCTATCGTGTAGTAGGCGGGCACCCCGTATTTGAGGCTTGGTATGTCCACGTCAATGAGCTTGTAACCCAAGCCCGCAAGCCCGGCCTTGGCGGTTTCAAAACCCCTGCGCACTTCATCTTCCAGCGTTGCCGCCTGGGCCGCTATTTCCAGGGCGGTGGCCTCGCTTTGCGGGGCATCCCCGCCGTTCTGCGCCGCCTTCGCTTCCTGCATGGCGGCGGCGGAGACCGCTTGGGCTATGGACCGGGGGGAAAGCACGCCGATAATACCGGAAGCGCCGCCGCCGGAAGGACCCCCCGCACGGTACAGGGGAGGCGCGCCGGAGGGCGCATCCTGGGAGGTCTGGTCCATAGGGTCTTTGCCGTGTATTACGGCAAAGACCCGCCGGCAGCGTTTTACGGTATCGGCCAGAACGCCTATACACTCAAGGCTGGAGGCGTAGGCCACAAGGCCGTAACGGGACACCGCGCCGTAGGTAGGTTTAAGGCCGACCACACCGCAGAAAGACGCCGGCTGGCGCACGCTGCCACCGGTATCGCTGCCCAGGGCAAAGGGGACAAGCCCGGCCGCTACCGCTGCCGCCGACCCGCCGGAAGAACCGCCGGGTACCCGCCGCGTATCCCAGGGGTTGTTGGTCCGCTTTATGCCGGAATTGTCCGTAGAGGAACCCATGCCGAATTCATCCAGATTGGTTTTACCGATAACCTGAGCGCCCAGGGCTTCGAGTTTTTTCACGGCGGTTGCGGTGTAGGGCGAACGGAGGTTTTCAAGCAGTTTAGAACCGCAGCTTATGGAGAAACCCTCAACCGCGATATTGTCCTTGACGGCAAAGGGCAGGCTGTTCAGGGCCGCCGTATCGGGCGGCAGGGTTTGCGCCGGAATTACCCGCCGGTCGGGGCATTCCGGGGAGTTTGGCCCGGTAGAAGCGGCGCCAGACCGCCATTCGATAAAGGCGCCTATCTTTTCTTCCCATTCGTTAAAATATGCAAGAAAGCCGTCGGGCAATTTTAAAGGCATACGCGATTCTCCCATTACAGTACGTTGGGGATGACTACAAAACGGCCGTCCCGTTCCCCCGCATTATCGAGCATTGCTTCCGGCTCAACGGCATCCCCGGGATTGGGAAGATTATCGGAGCGGAAATGGGCGGACAAGACGGAACGGGAATGTGAACTGGATTCAGAGGAAACAGACGGAACATCCGCTCCTCCGCTTATTCCGGCGGGGAAGCTCTCCCTGTCCTCATCGGCGGCCTGCATGGCGGCGAAGAAACCAAGCATCTGTTCAAAAGCGGGAAACGAAGCCGCGAGTTCCTCTTCACTGAGGTTAAGGTGCGCAAGAGCGGCGGTTTCCTTGAGGTCTTCAATGGTCATGGCGTGATTTTCTCATGGATGAATGTTCACTGTCAAGTAATCGACATCTTACGGTCTTGCATAGATACCGCGCCTTGACGCACAATGCCTTATGCTGAAAATCGAACACCTTCTTGCCCTGATGGATCTGCCGGCGCTGGGGAGAGGCAGGAGCCGCTCTATCGCAGGCGCGGCGGACGCCGGTGTTTCCTCCCTGCCGGAACTTTATGAAAGGATTAAATATGCCTGCCTTACGGCGAAGCCTGCGGTTTTGCCCCCGTACTCGGAGCTGGAAAGGGCCTATACCGGGGCTTTGCGGCTTATTGAGGGGGCGCGGAGGCAGGGTATCGTGATACTGAGCCCGTACACCGGCCCCTTCCCCCAAGCCCTTGCACATATTCCGTCCCCTCCCGCGGTGCTTTACGCAAAGGGGAATGCCGGGCTTCTGGACAAACTCCAGGCCGTAGCGGTGGTAGGTACGACAGAGCCGGATGCTTCCGCGGCGGAGTACGGGCGGGCGCTTGCCTTGGCTCTGGCGGAAAGCGGTTTTTGCATTGTAAGCGGCCTTGCCAAGGGCTGCGACACCATAGCCCATACAACCTGCCTGGAATGTAACAGCCCTACCATCGCGGTTCTGGCCCACGGACTTGACTACTGCTATCCTGCCCAGAATCGGTCCCTGGCGCGGGCTATTGTGGAAAAACAGGGCCTGCTTATTTCCGAGTATAGGCCGGGTATACGGCCGCGGCGCGAATTCTTTGTGGCGCGGGATCGCCTGCAAAGCGGCCTTTCCCTTGCGGTCTGTGTTATCGAGACCGGCATCTCAGGCGGAACCATGTATACGGTACGTTTTGCGGAAAAACAGGGACGACTGATAGGCTGCATTGACAACCGGGCGCAAGGGAACCGTTTGCTTATCGACAGGGAAGGGGCCTATCCCCTGATCCCGGGGCATAACATTCATGCCTTTATAGAAGCGGTAAAAGCAATAAAGAGGAACTATCGTTGATAGAAAACCCGTAGACCGACGCCCGGCAATCGTGAATGATAAGACAAGAAAAAACGGTAACTATGCGGCCTTTTACACGACGATACGGCCCTTCTTGTCCGCAATGCTTATCACCGCTTCCGCTCCCGAATTAAAAACCATAAAGTCGCTTTCCATGCCGTCGCTGAATATCACGCCGTTTTCCCCCATGAGCGATTCCAGGCGTAAAGGTTCATCCCTATTTATCTTTCCAAAGACAAGATTGGTCCCGGTGCTTTTACTGGGGAAAGGTTCCCGGACCGCGAAGATAAGTTCTTCGGCGCTCCATTTTCCTACCACCCTGGATAGTTCCGAGGGGCCGTAGCTTTTCTTTTTACCGATCTTTGGGCCTGCCTGCCGTGCGGGCGTCATTGACATACCCGCGTTCACTGATAAATCCTTGACATCCGAATCGCGCGGAAGATAATCCTTGAGCCTGCGCGATTTTTTAGGCTGCCCCATACGGCGTATTGCCGTGGCGTCCATTGCGGGCGCCGGTGCGAGGGCGGCGGAATACCACCCGTCCCCGGCATCGGGGCCGTATGCTTCCTCATCGGTTTCCGTCAGATTCTCGCTCTCCTGCCTGCCCCCGTAGGGGCGGCCTATCACCGAAGCGTTTATCCGCGATGCGCCGGCAATAATGCTCTTCATCCAGCCCGTCGATCCCAGGCCCGTGGAGACTATCACGCCGCTTGAAGACTGGGGCTCTTTGAGGCCCCTGAATTTGAGGACGTAACGGGCGCTGGCGTGGGCTTTCTGGCCGATAAAAAAATCGTTTACCGCAAGCAGTTCCTGTCCGTTTTGCAGCCTGGCCTTTGCCATAGTAACCTCTTCGTATTTCCGTTTTCCCCGTATGGCCTCGTCAATAATCTTTGTGGCGTCTTCGGGAACAAAGGGAAGCAGCACGCCGTCCCAGCGGCTCCTGTCGGGGTTCAGCCCGATAAGGCGCTGCCCCTCAAGGTACTTGAGCGTGTTGGCTACAAGCCCGTCCTGGCCTATAACCACAACCACGTCGTTTGCGGCAAAAATAAAATTGGGAAGGTACTTCCGGTCGAGTACCTGTATATTGGCCAGTTCTTCCAGATTCTGCCGGAGCTTCCTGACCGATTCGGTGTATTGATTATGCTCGTCTTCGTATTCCGCAAAATCGCCGCCAAGCCGTTTGATGTAGAAACGCGCCTGGGAAAGCGTATTCTGCGCTTCCAATACCTTTTCAAGACGGGTCTCCCGCCTGACAATGATGATACGGTTTTCAAATTTTTTCATTTTTCATTTCCATTGAACCTCGTATTACGATGCAATTGTTTTAAGGGAATCCGCGCGCGCCTTCAAAACGGTTTATGCCTTACCCGCCTGCCGCGGGTCCCGGCGCTGCACGATGGATTCCAAAAGATCGGGGGTAATGTTGAGGTTCCCGATTTTCTCCGCCTTGTCGGCTATTCCCTGGAATGCCAGGGCCATGAGCCTGCCCGAATCAAGTCCCGCGCCGGCAAGCGCCTTGAGGATTTCAGGGTTCATCTCCTCATATACCTTCATAATTTCCCGCAATGCGTATGCTTTGGCGTCGGCTTCCTTTTTGGCATTTGCGACGCTCAAGTTTACCAGCTCTGAATTGCGCTCTTCCTGTTTAATACGGAAGGCGAGTTTTTCCTCTTCCATTTGCAGTGCCCGCGCCTGGGCGAGGCGCTGCGATTCCATCTTGGTTTCCTGTATCTCCCTGTTCTTCTGCTCTACCGCGATCTCGGTATTAAGCTCGCTTTCCCTGATGATCCGCTCCTGTTCTACCGCGTAGTTGCGCCGCGCGAATATGGCCTGATCCGATTCCTTAAGGATCGCCTCCCGCGTTTCCGCTTCCAGCGCATTGGCTGTTTCAGGCGAGGGCTTGATTGCCGCTATGCTTACGCTCAGTATCTCTACCCCCAGGCTGTTTACCATTTCATGCGCATGGAGATCGGCGTAGACCTTGCGGGCGACGGTATCGGAAGAGGTAAGGGCGCTTTTGAGGGGCAGTTTGATCAAGGTTTCCTTGGTCGCAATGAGGGCCAAATTGATAAGCCGTTCAGAAAGTTTCTGCGGATCGTCGGTCAGGTAATGCAGCTTTTTGCCGTCCAGCGCGAAGTTCAGCATTTTTGCGGTTTTTTCAGGTTCCTTTATACGGTAGGTAAGCTGCCCCTGCACGGAAAGCTCCTGAAAATCGGACGATAGTTCGGAGAATATAAACGGCGCATCGGCGCTTCCCAGGGGGATCGCTACAATTGACGCCGACGGCGCATAGTAGAAGAACGCGAGACCTTCGCCCCGGGCAATGAGCTTTCCCTTTTTATATCTAAAAACATACAGCGCGGGATCAAACCGGGCAAATCGTATTCCAAACATACATTTCTCCTGGATAAATATAGGAAAGAAGTATATACCATACCGGCGGTATATGCAACTTATAAGGTGAAAGGGGCGGGGTGGGGGAAATTACCGGGGGGTAAGGGGATAGTATTTCCCGCTGCTAGCGGGTCGCACCCGCAAAGTGTATGAATTATACACAGTTGACGTTTTGGACTTGTTTTACAGTTTTTAGAAAAGGACTTGCACAAATTTTTCGTACTTGCTATACTATTCCCATGCTCAAGGCAACTGCATGGCATAAAGACAGTATACGCCCAACAGCTCACAGCTCACAGCTCACAGCTCACAGCTCACAGCTCACAGCTCACAGCTCACAGCTCACAGCTCATATTATACACATAAGCGCAAAAAGAATCTACTAAACACCCTCTCATTTTTCGATATTTTTTCATTTTTTTTCCACAAACAAGCTAAATTTTCCTCATACCAGAAGGAAGACACTTCAAAGGGGAATTCTGTCAGTTCAATAGGGCACCCGGACAACTCGTTAGGGATCCCGATTAACCCGTTAGGGCACCCGGACAACTCATTAGGGTGCCCGGACAACTCAACAGGGCTCCCGATCAATTCGTTAGGGCATCCGGATAACTCATTAGGGCGCCCGATCAACCCGTTAGGGTGCCCGGATAATTCAACAGGGTTCCCGATCAATTCGTTAGGGCGCCCGGACAACTCAACAGGGCACCCAGACGACTCGTGTGGTTTGATTTTCCCGGGGAGAGCGGCGCCCGCGTATATTTTTGTATGCGGTTTGAGCATGGCGGAGCGGCGGGTCCGTGGGGACCGGTGCTGAGCGCGGTCATATCGTAGCGTCCGGTCATTCCGGTACGCGGGGGTACGCCGCCCGGCCGTTTCGCTCACGCGGCGCACCCATTAACACAGGAAACCAGCCCATTCGGGCGGTTAAACCGCATAGCGGTTATAAAATTATTACGCATAAATTGGAGGTTTATGGTATGAAGAAGATGGTATTTTGCATTCTTGCATTAGTCGCGGTTATGATAGGTTGTGCAAGCGCCAGCAGGGCGTCCACAACGCCCCCTCCGGCTGTGGAGGCAAAAGGCGGTTCCCCTGGAATGGACTTGGATGCGGCGATCAAAGAGGCCGCCGCGCAGATGGGGAGAAATCTTCCGGCAAAAACGGAGGTCGCCCTGGTCAGCGTGGCTTCGTCTTCGAAGCAGCTTTCCGAATATGTTATATCAAGGCTGGAAGCGGCTCTGGTGAGCGACAAAAAACTTGTTGTGGTAGACCGCGCCAATCTGGACAAGGTGCGGGAGGAGCAGGGCTTCCAGCTTTCTGGCGAGGTGGACGACAGTTCCGCCAAAGCCATCGGAAAGCTGGTGGGTGCAGGCGCGATTGTTACCGGCGCTTTTGCGAACCTTGGGGATGTGTACAGCCTCACCCTTAAAGCGATCAACATAGAAACCGCGGCGGTAGCGGTTTCATATCCGGCGGACATTGCCCAAAGCACACGGATAGAGACCATGCTGGCAAGCGGAGGCGGCGGCGCGGGAACGCAAACCGCGCAAGGGGTAAATACCGGCGGAAGTGGCGGCGTAGTTGCCGCACCCGTGCAAACTCCGACACAAGCGGTAACTACGGTAGATCCTCCGGCTCCTCCCGCCCCTACCTACAAAATCGGCGACACGGGCCCGGCTGGGGGACTCATTTTCTATGACAAGGGGAACAACTCAGGCGGCTGGCGGTATCTTGAGGCGGCTCCAGAGGATATTGGCCGTACGTTATACGCGACTGAGGAAGGGGTTGCGATCGAAGCACAACGGGCTGTGGGAACAGGAAAGGCAAACACCCAGGCCGTCATGGTGCAGGCAAACAACCGGGGCGGCGGATTCGGCTGGGCGGCGCAGGCTTGCGATGCCCTGGAAGTCAATGGTTTTGACGACTGGTTCCTTCCTTCACGGGATGAACTCCATTATATGTACGGCAATTTGCATATGCGGAATCTGGGAGGCTTCAGTCTTGGCTGGTATTGGTCATCAACTTTTTCTTCTATACGGAAAAATTATCCAAACTATTATTGGTGGGCTGAAGATTTTTCAAATGGAGGGCAAAGCGCAGTGCTTGGAAATAGGGATTGTAGCTATGATACAGCATACCAATTACGTATCCGCGCCATCCGGCAGTTTTAGGGTGGTAGGCGCAAAGGTGCCAGGCACCATAAATGGATGGGTTATTAAAACAGGCAAGACGGATATGCGGTACGCGCATGAACAGCGTACAACGCGGAAGGCGTTCCGTGAAAGCAGCCGTTGGCTGGGGGAACCGCCGCGATAGAATAGACGGTATACGGCGGAGGTCGTATACGGCTTATAAGGAAGGTACTGAAAGATGAAAAAGGTAGAAAAATCCTCTGTTTTGTTTGCGTGTCTAATGGTACTTGGTTTGGTATTGGTGTCCTGTGGTGGTGGAAAATCCGCCTTTGTTGGTAGATGGTATCTACTAGAAGGAAGTGGTAGTTCAATACCTAAAGACATTGAATTACTAAAAGATGGAACTGGATTGGCACTGGAACAAGCAATTACTTGGAAAACGGAAAAAGATCGTTTTTACATCATGCACCCAATGTTGGCAATGGCGTTTAATTACAAATTATCAGGTTCAAGACTTGAATTAACTGGCGATGAGGGCAAGCGATTTGTTTATTTCAATAAATTGGGTGGGGATTCCGCTCTTCTTGGTACTTGGAAAATAGTTCCAGGTGATGGTGAAACAGCTCCGTCATTTGAATATATTTTCACCAAAGATGGGACAATCGATCTTGTATTTGGTGAAACTGAAACACTGGGCTCAGCAAAATGGGTGGCTGAGAATGATGTATTATACGCTAGAGGGGGGGGTGATTATTTTCGAGACTTTATGGCAACGTTTGATCAACAACGTGTAAAATATAAAATAGAAGGCTCTACACTTACGCTTACATCGCTGAATGATGATGGTGGTCCAGAAAGCGCAGTTTTTAAAAAGAAATAGATAGTGTAGGTGTAGAGGCGCCTGACACCATTTGACATGAGCCCCATAAAAGGAGGTGCATACGGATGGGCTATTAAAACAGGCAAGACGGATGCGGTACGCGCATGAACGGCGTACAACGCGGAAGGCGTTCCGTGAAAGCAGCCGTTGGCTGGGGGAACCGCCGCGATAGAACAGACGGTATACGGCGGAGGGCGTATACAGAAACGTTATGCGCAATAAAAATACAGGATTTTTAAGAAATTTACGCCGCATCCATGCGGCGTAAAGACAAAATTTGAAGAAGCCATTGACATAGGAAGAATATTACTTTAGAATAAAGAGGATATTTTTGCATATTGGTTCCATTGCCTCCGTATAGAGGTAGAAAAAGGTTGTTGTGTTCCTTAAAAACACAAAAGGAGAATATATTATGGCGGTATTACAATCTGGAGTTATGTTGGGTGAAGATGAGAACCTTGTTATGGAAATTGAGGCGGAACTGTGGGCTACAAGCTCAAATCCAATCGCCCGGCTTATTGGTGAAATCACCAAATTCATTGCGATGATACTTGGAACAAGAATTAAGGGTTTTTTGGTAATTACCGACAAACGTGTTATTGAAGTAAGCACGACAATCGGGTGTTATTGTTTCACTATCGGTCGAAAGGTTAAATATGTCCTTCCAAGTAGTGTAAAAGAAATTGGCTATAATAGATCGGCAACATTTCTTTGCTGCTGCCCCGCTTTTCACCTTTATTATGAAGGATTTACACAAAGCACTTCAGTTCTTTTGAAAGGTGTAGATGAAGCCGGTGCAAAGAAAGCTGCCGATGCCTTCTATAATGCTATCGTTCATAGTCAGCGTTAATTATTCGTCCCAATGCAGATATTAAGATTTTTTTACATCAATATCTACGCATTTCTTGTGTCTGCATTAGGTGTTTTACTTTTAATAATACCATTATATAAAGTATCATGGGTTTTATTTGCCATTCAATGTTTAATAACGATAAAACTTTTACTAATTTCGGCCCGATTATTTTCTACATGGGATATGAAAAAACGAGAAATCATTCTTTTGAGAAATCGAAATAGTACGAATTTTCGACCTGAAACATTCAAAATATATATGCAAGCGCCGTGTTCACGCTTGGTTGTTCGCGTTGTACTTAATGAGTTAAATTTACGAATTAAATATAAAGAATTACTAATTTATAAAAAGCCTTTTCTGGTTATGATTAGAGATAATTTGAAACCGGTTGAACAAAGCATATATATAAATGATGATTATCTATGAATATTATTTCTTTTTTACTGTATAGTGGAATTTCCATTGTGTTGGTAGACTCCATGCGCCGAATTTGCCTGACACCCATAAAAGGAGGTGTATACGGATGGTCTATTAAAACAGGCAAGACGGATTGCGGTACGCGCATGAACAGCATACCGCGCGGAAGGCGTTCCGTGAAAGCAGCCGTTGGCTGGAGGAACCGCCGCGATAGAATAGGCGGTATACGGCGGAGGTCGTGTATAATTCGTTATACGCCATTTTTGTAAAATTGTTTTTAGAAGTTTGCAAAAATAAATAAAATTGTATAAAATAATTAGACGGAGGCATTTTATGAATAAAAGTAAACTCGGTAAAAGAATAATGATAATAGGTTCTTGTGGAAGTGGAAAAACAACACTTGCAATACAATTAAGCAATATATTAAAATTGCCAATAATACATCTTGATAAAGAATATTGGAAACCCGGTTGGGTTGAAACATCGAAGGAAGAATGGGAAAATAAGCAAAATAAATTAGTATTAGATGAAAATTGGATAATAGATGGTAATTATGGAGGAACATTTGACATTAGATTTATGTTCTGCCTACGATGAACTTGCCGAAAATAGACCAAGCTAATAAGGTGGTATACCAAAGACCCAAGGAGAAAAGAAATGGGACAAAGGAAACGGTATACCAGCGAAGAGAAGGTGA
>JAISNI010000173.1 GCA_031276295.1 Treponema sp. | reverse complement strand
CTGCCCGCCTGAGGATATTGCATCCTTTCCCCTGCGGAAAGTTCCGCCTCAGGGGGAAGAGATCATCCGCGTGGTGGAAATTGAAGGGAACGATTTTTCTCCCTGCTGCGGAACCCACTGCGCGTCTACCGGTCAGATAGGTATGCTCAGGATACTCGGCGCGGAGAAGCATAGGGGCATGACCAGAATCAGCTTTATCGCCGGCCTCCGCTGCCTCTACGACAGCCGTATGCTCAGAAAAAACGCGGAGATCGTCTCCCGCGCCCTCAAGACGCCGGTTCCCGAAACCGGAAGCGCCGTTCTTGCCCTTCTTGAAAAAACCGCCGGTCTTGAAAGGCAGATCAAGCTGTGCAGGGAAGAAAATGCCGCGTTCAAAGCTGTAGCCCTGCTGCACCATGCAGGCATAGCAACGGATACCCCCGCCATCGGAAATCCCGCAACACCGGACTCTGCGGCAGGTTCCCCGGTCCCGCGGCTGCTCGTCGAGAGTATCCCCGCGGGTATTGACGAGGCCCTGCTCATAGGCAGGGCAGCCCAGAAACTAAGCGATGCGGCCTTTGTTCTCGTTTCCGAACCCGATCTGAAATTTGCCGCGTTCTGTTCTGCAAAGGATGCGGATCTCAGGACCCTGCTCAAGGAGCCTATGGAAGCGCAGGGGGGAAGGGGCGGCGGCAGTTCATCGTTTTTCCAGGGGCTGTTTCCGAATACAGAGGCGCTTGCGGCCTTTACCGAAGCCCTGGCAAGTTGTTGCGCTTCAGTGCAAATATCGTATAAAAATTAACGAAAATGAATTTTTATACCTTGCAAACTGCCATCGGACCACAGGTTCGATGCAAAAAATCCACAACTGCAACAGATTGCTGGACAAACGACATTTTTGCAACTATATTGATTTGTATAGAAGTTATTTTCAAATTCCTGTTTGAGAGCGTTTCAAGTCATTATAAGGATTAACTTATGAAAACACAAAAATTTGAGGCGAGTTTTGAATCTCTCCATACATATCAATGCCCCGATTGGTTTCGGGACGCAAAGCTGGGTATCTGGGGTCATTGGGGGCCGCAGAGCGTACCTATGTTCGGCGATTGGTATGCGCGGCATATATATATAGAAGGCACGCCGCAATATCTGTATCATCTCCGCCATTATGGGCATCCTTCCCAATTCGGCTACAAGGATCTGGTAAAGCTCTGGAAGGCGGAGAAGTTCGAGCCCGATGCCCTGATGGATCTTTACCACAAGGCGGGGGCCCGTTACTTTGTAGCCCAGGCCATGCACCACGATCATTTTTTCAACTTCCCTTCCAAACTGAACCGTTTCAACTCAAGCCGGATGGGGCCCATGCAGGATATTTGCGGTTCGTGGAAAAGGGCCGCGGATAATTTCCACCTTCCCTTCGGCCTGAGCGAGCACTTGGGGGCTACCTTTTCCTGGTGGAATGTAAACAAGGGTGCGGACAGATACGGGCCCTATGCGGGGGTTCCCTACGACGGCAACGATCCCGCATACCGCGATTTCTATATGGATAACTATGAACATTACCAAAAGGAAGGCGATAATCTTGCCTTTCCCTGGTATACGGATAATGAAAACCACCGGCGTTACTGGCTTTCGGTGATGAAAGAGGTCATCGACCTTTACACACCGGACCTGCTCTATACCGACGGCGGGCTGCCCTTCGGCCTGCGGGGAGACGGGCATTCGGCCTATTCCGCGCCGTCTGAGGATCCGGCCTACCGATACGGGCTTGAAGCGGTGTCCCACCTCTACAATAAATCCATCGAAAAGTACGGGGAGAACAGGGCGGTCTACACCCAGAAAGACAAGAGGCCGGAGATATATTCCGTCGGGGTACTGGATATTGAAAAGAGCCAGCTTCCCGGCATAAGCGAACAGCCCTGGCATACGGATACCTGTATAGGCAACTGGTTCTACGACGTGCGGCAGCAGTTCAAACGGCCCGGCCATATCATTGAAATGCTTATCGACATTGTATCTAAAAACGGAACCATGCTGCTCAACATACTTCAAAAACCGGACGGGTCTATTGACGATGAAACCCTGTATATCCTTAAAGAAATGGCTTCGTGGTTCCCCATCTGCGGCGAAGCTCTCTATGGAAGCCGCCCCTGGAGGGTCTCGGGCGAGGGTATCTCCGGTGTAGTCATAGACGGCTTCAAGGAAGACGCCGTTCCCTGGACCGAAATAGATTACCGGTTTACATCCAAAGAACGCACGGTTTATGCATTTATAATGAAGGTGCCGGAAAGCCGTGTCGCGGTTATACGCAGCTTTAAAGCGGAGGAAAAGGCGGTTTCCGTCAAACTCCTTGGAAGCGGCCCCGTACCTTTCAGTCAGAATTACGGGGCCCTTACCGTCAAGCTGCCTGATAAGCTGCCTACAATGTATACCAACTGCCTTGCGGTAGAGACGGCGTCTTGTTAGGTAGGCCGTCGCCCGCATGGGGCGGTTTTTGGAACATATTCATGAAGAAGATCAATTTTATATAAACGGATATTAACGGAGGATTATTATGGAAGGAACAATGAAGGGAGCCTACCTCCCCGGAAACAGCACGGTGATCTTTAAGGATGTCCCTATCCCCAAGCCGGGGCATGGGCAGGTTCTGGTCAAGATGAAGGCTTCCACCATCTGTGGAAGCGATATACGGGCTATCTACCGCGAGCATGTGGGGAAAGGGCCGGAAGGCTATCAGGGCGTTGTTGCAGGACACGAACCCTGCGGCCAGGTTGTAGAAGAAGGGCCCGGAATCCGGCGTTTTAAGAAAGATTCAAGGGTGATTGTCTACCATATTTCAGGCTGCGGGGTCTGCCATGATTGCCGTATGGGTTACATGATCTCCTGCTCCTCCCCCCTGCGGGCGGCCTATGGCTGGCAGCGGGACGGGGGTATGGCTGAGTACGTACTCTGCGATGAAAAGGATCTGGTTGAACTGCCGGATGAACTTTCTTATACCGACGGCGCCCAGGTTGCCTGCGGTTTCGGCACGGTTTACGAGGCCATTCAGAAGATCGGGGTAAGCGGCAGCGATTCGGTATTGGTAGTCGGCCTGGGGCCGGTAGGTCTTGCCACGGCCATGCTCTGCCGTGCAATGGGAGCGCAACATATCTACGGCATAGAGGGGAATCCCTTCCGTATAGACTTGGCCCAAAAGCTTAAACTTGCCGACAAGGTCTTGACCCCGTCAGATTCCAACGTAGAAGAAATTTTGGCCCTTACCGGAGGCAAGGGTACGGAGCGGGTCTTCGATTCGTCCGGCAGCGACAAGGGGCGGGCTACCGCCATCAGGGCGGCCCGGCAGTGGGGGAAGATCGCCTTTGTGGGCGAAGGGGGTACCGTCAACTTTAACCCCAGCCCCGACATTATCCATCCCCAAAAAACCATTTATGGAAGCTGGGTAACCAGCATCTGGCTCATGGAGAATCTGGTAGAAGAACTGGTCCGCTGGAAACTCCACCCTGAAATCCTGGTAACTCACCGCTTCCCGTTGGACAAGGCTGCCGATGCCTACAGCCTCATGGCCGGGGGAAACTGCGGCAAGGTGGCGGTGTGTTTTGACGAGGAGTTAAAGTAATGGCCGATAGTATCGATCCGGCCAAGGTTCCGTCCCTCAGTCTCGTTTCCGGGGCCCGTATTCCGTGTATAGGCATGGGAACCTTCGGCTCGGATCGTTACGGCCCCGCCGAGGTTTCCGCCGCAGTAAGCGGGGCCATACGTTGCGGTTACCGGCTTTTCGATTGCGCCTCGGTGTACGGTAACGAGGACCTTATCGGCAAGGTCTTTGAGGATGCAATCGGATCAGGCGAGGTAAAGCGGGAAGAACTTTTTATAACATCCAAAGTTTGGAACGATATGCACGGGAAGGGTAATGTACTGCTCTCCCTGGCTAAAACGCTCCGCGATCTGAGGCTTGACTATGTGGACGCCTATTTTGTTCACTGGCCCTTTCCCAACTACCATGCTCCGGGGTGCGGCGGGGATGCGCGTAACCCTCTTTCCGTGTCCTTTTCTGCCGATAGGTTTATGCGTACATGGGAAGAAATGGAAAAGATCGTCGGCATGGGGCTTGCAAAGCATATCTGTATGTCCAATATGACCGTCTCCAAACTGGAGGCTGTCCTTCCCCGTTGCGGTATTAAACCGGCCCTTATTGAGATGGAGCTTCACCCAAGTTTCCAGCAGCCGGAATTGTTTGAATACTGCGTTAAGCGAAACATACAGCCTGTCGGGTACTGTCCTATAGGTTCACCCAACCGGCCCGACAGAGACAAGGCCCCGGAAGATGTGGTGGACACCGAATTGCCGGAAGTTATGTCCGTTGCCCGCGCCCGCGGCATTCACCCCGCCTTGGTCTGCCTCAAGTGGCAGGTCCGGCGGGGTAGCATCCCTATCCCCTTCTCGGTACACGAAAAAAACTACCTCTCCAACCTCCGCTGTGTTACCGAGGCCCCCCTTACGGATGCCGAAATGGCGGGCATAGCCAAAGCGGACAGAAACTGCCGGCTCGTGAAAGGCCAGGTCTTCCTCTGGCCGGGCGCAAAAGGCTGGGAGGATCTTTGGGACTAAAGCCCGTTTGCGTTCACGCCGATTCTTTGTAACCGCGAACAGACACGAACGGAAGAAGGAAAACCGCACGACGGGTTGGTCCATCGGCCATGTTACCCGAATGTGCGGTTTTTTTGTTCCCTTGACGAAGATCGCCGCGCTTCATTAGCGGATACTCAATCCCCGCGCTGGTTCCCTATCAGCCTGTTGTAAAAAGCAGCGGGCTGCCGCTTTTTTGTAGCGAATCGTTGGTCCGCTTCATGCAGAAACTCCCGATTATCGGGGCTGCTGATGCAGTTTGCAAGGTATAAAAATTCACTTTCGAGAATTATTATACAATGTTGCGCTGTAGCGCAACAAACTCCTATGCCCGGTCAGCGATGATAAGGTCTCCTTTCGTCAAACCCTGAAAATTACTGAGCTTTTCTCCCGTTTTCGCCTCGGTAAGCCGCATCTCCCTCATCCCCAGGTCAAACAACCCAACACCATACTGCAACCTGAAACCGGTCTGTGAACTGTCAGCGGACGGTATGCCCGAACCGATTCGCCGCTGGCATCT
>JAISNI010000168.1 GCA_031276295.1 Treponema sp. | reverse complement strand
AAAGTATGCAAGCGGAAATAATCAGCGTTATTCGTTAATTCATCCGTGTCTGTCCGTGTCCGTCCGTGGTTATTTTGAAATCGGAATTGCTGTTTTTTTCCGCGGGCGGGGGAGCGGCGGGACGGCAACGGGCAGGCTCAAATTCCGCGCGGATAAAACAACGGAATTGCGCCTATAAAAAAAGATGAAAGGCGTGTATAATTAAGGGTATGAATGATTGTATTTTCTGCAAAATCGTTAAGGGGGAAATCCCCTGCAAAAAAATTTACGAGGACGGCGATATGCTTGCCTTTCACGACGTGAACCCGCAAGCGCCGGTACACTTCCTCATTATCCCCAAAAGGCATATCGCCGGTATCATGGAACTGGAAGCGGCGGACAGCGGCCTTGTGGGGGGAATGCTCTATAAGGCCCAGGAACTGGCAAAGGAACTGGGCTGCGGGGAAAGGGGCGCGCGGTTCGTGGTCAACTGCAAGGAAGACGGCGGCCAGACCGTTCCCCACCTCCACATCCACGTACTCGGCGGACGCGGGCTCTCCTGGCCCCCGGGTTGAGGCGCTCAGGGCTTTTTCGTCAGCACCATGAGCAGGGCAATATCCCCCTGCCGTATGCCGGGGATCCTGGCCGCCTGCCCTATGGTAAGCGGGCGGACCACGCGGAGCTTTTCCACGGCTTCCGCGGAAAGCCCCCGGATGCCGGTATAGTCCAAATCCGGGCTTAACTTGACGGCATCCATGCGCCCGTTCCGGGCAATAACCCTGTTTTCCTTTTCGATGTACCCCGCATAGCGGATATCGAGGGCCGCCCGTGCAAGCCATTCTTCAGGGTAGCTTGCCAGTTCCGGGGCAAAGGGGAGAATGTCCGATACCCGTACCGAGGAATCGCAGAGCGCCCGTTCCAGGGTTTCTCCCGGATGGGCGGCAAGGGACGCGGGCAGGGGCTCTCCGTCCGCGTCTCCCGCGCCGGCCGGTTTATCCGCGATTCTCCGCCGCCCGAGCAATTCCCCGATGGCGTCCAGGGCTTCGGTTTTCTTCCGAAAGCGCTCCCAGCGCCCGCCGCTTATAAGGCCAAGCCCGCGGGCCAGGGGGCTCAGCCGGGAATCGGCGGTATCGTGGCGCAGGACAAGCCGGTGTTCGGCGCGGCTGGTGAACATACGGTACGGCTCTTTTGTCCCCAGGGTGGTAAGGTCGTCGATGAGCACCCCTATGTAGGCGTCCGCGCGGCCCAGCACCAGGGGCGGCTTGCCGGCGATCTTCATGGCGGCGTTGATGCCCGCGACGATGCCCTGGGCGGCGGCCTCCTCGTAGCCGGAACTGCCGTTGGTCTGGCCCGCCGCAAAGAAGCCTTCAAGCCGTTTGGACTCCAGCGTCGGGTAGAGATCGAGCGGATCGAGGTAATCGTATTCCACCGCATAGGCCGGCCTGACCAGACGGGCTTCCTCAAGCCCCGCGATACTGCGGATGAATTCCCGCTGGACATCCTCGGGCAGGGAACTTGAAGCGCCGTTCATATACATCTCGTTGGTGGAAAGCCCCTCCGGTTCCATGAAGATATGGTGCCGGTCCCGTTCCGGGAAGCGTACCACCTTGTCCTCGATGGACGGGCAGTAACGCGGCCCGACGCCGGCAATCTTCCCGCCGTAAAGGGGGGAACGGTGGATATTCCTGCGTATGATCTCATGCGTCTTGCCGTTGGTATAGGTGATCCAGCAGGGAACCTGCGGCCTTTCCGGCACAAAGCCAGTTTCAACGTCAAAAGAAAAGGGCCGCATGGGCTCGCCGTCCTGCCGTTCCATCTTTGAGTAATCAACGGTATCCCCCGCGATGCGGGCGGGCGTTCCTGTTTTAAGCCTGCCCACGGGGAAGCCCCGCCGCCTCAGATTCATCCCCAGCCCCAGCGCGGCCTCTTCCCCCAGGCGGCCCTGGGGCGCGTCGTACTCACCGATAAATATCCTCCCCTCCATGAAGGTGCCGGAAGCAAGGATCACCGTCCGCGCGGAAATACGGTGCCCCCGCCGCGTAACAACTCCTTCGATACGGGCGGGCCGGGCCGTTCCCGCTCCCGTACAGGGCGCGCCCGCCGTATACCCGCCGCCGGTTTCCCCTCCCGTATCACCGGAAACGATCAGATCGGTAACGGCGTCCATAAAGACGCTGAGGCCCTTCTGACCTTCTACCGCCGAACGCGCCCGTGCCTGGTAAAGATGCTTATCCGCCTGGGCCCTCGGCGCCTGCACCGCCGGCCCCCGCGAACGGTTGAGGATACGGTACTGGATCATGGAAGCGTCGATGAGCTTCCCCATCTCGCCGCCCAGGGCGTCCACTTCGCGGACCAAATTCCCCTTGGAAAGACCGCCTACCGCGGGGTTACAGGACAGAGCCCCGATACGGTCGGGGTTCTGCGTGATGAGCAGCGCCGAAAACCCAAGACGGGCAAGGGCAAGGCTTGCCTCTATACCCGCATGGCCGCCGCCGATTACAATGCAGTCGTAATCTTTGTAATACTTGCCTGACATAACGTAATTATAGCGGAAGAAACGAAAAAAGTCAGACGGAATCCCGCGGGCTTTCCGGGCCGCTCCCCCTTGACGTAACGTTGACGTGAACCTTTACAATAGTTCAACTATTGAGAGAAAGGAGTAATCCATGAGAACCATTGATTTAGGCGTATCGGGCCTGCGGGTACCGGTAATCGCGGTCGGCTGTATGCGGATTAATACGATTGCAAAGGCCGAGGCAAGCCGTTTCGTCAAGACGGCCCTGGACCTGGGGGCTTGTTTCTTTGATCACGCCGATATTTACGGCGGTTCAACCTGCGAAGCCGTCTTTGCCGAGGCCGTCGGCATGTCTTCCGGTGTACGGGACAAGATACTGCTCCAGTCCAAGGTGGGCATCAGGCCGAAAGTTGCCTTTGACTTTTCCAAGGCGCACATACTTGAAGCGGTAGAGGGTAGCCTGAAGCGGCTCAAGACCGACTACCTTGACGTGCTGCTGCTGCACCGCCCCGACGCGCTTATGGAGCCGGAGGAAGTTGCCGAGGCTTTCGACATACTCCAGGCCGGCGGAAAGGTCCGTCATTTCGGCGTTTCCAATCAGAATCCGGGCCAGATAAAGCTGCTCAAAAAGTGCGTAAAACAGCCCATCGTGGCCAACCAGCTTCAGCTTTCCATCACCAACGCGGCCATGATCTCCGAAGGGCTTCTGGTAAACACCGAAAATGAAAAAGCGGTGAACAGGGACGGGGGCGTGCTCAACTATTGCAGGCTCCACGACATTACCATACAGCCCTGGTCTCCCTTCCAGTACGGCTTCTTTCAGGGCGTGTTCCTGGGGAACGGGCAATTCCCCGCGTTGAACGCGAAAATTGACGAGATTGCGGAAAAGTATTCGGCGTCCGCCACCACCATCGCTATGGCCTGGCTTCTGCGGCATCCGGCGCGCTTCCAGCCCGTAACCGGCACGATGAATACGGGACGCCTTGCCGACTGCGTCAAGGCATCGGAGATAACCCTGACCAGGGAGGAATGGTACGAAATCTACCTGGCAGCCGGAAACATTCTGCCGTAAGGGAAAAAGGGAAAGAGAAAATGCTGGGACCTGTGGTGAATGCCCTTGCCATCGTCGTATGCGCGTGCGCGGGCTGCTTTATACTGAAAGGCATTCCTGCCCGTATCGAAGGAATTGTGAAGAAAGCCATAGGGCTTTCGATTGTCTATGTAGGAATAAAGGGGGCGCAGGAGAATCTGCACGTGCTGCTCCTCATTATAAGCATGGTCGCGGGGGCCATAATCGGGGAAGCCGTCAATATAGACGGGTGGATGAACCGCGCGGGCAACTGGGCCGAAAAGAAGCTCGGCGGCAGGGCCGGGGGGAATTTTTCCAAAGGCTTTGTCTCGGCCGGCATACTCTTCTGCACCGGTTCAATGGCCGTCGTCGGGTCCCTCCAGAGCGGCCTTCAGGGGAATCACGAGATGCTCTTTGCCAAATCCATTCTGGACGGCGCCATCTCGGTGGTATTTGGCGCGTCCCTGGGGATAGGCGTAGCCTTCTCCGCCGTGCCGGTACTGATTTACCAGGGCGGCATAGCCCTTGCTTCCGGCGCGATTAAAGAACTCCTCAGCCCGGATGTCATCCGCGAGATGTCCGCCGTGGGCAGCCTCCTCGTGGCGGCCATAGGCTTCAACTTTTTGAACGTCAAGGATGCCGAAATCCGCGTTGCAAACCTTATCCCCGCGATTTTTATCCCCTGGCTATACTTTACCCTGAGGGGTCTGCTACCCCCGGTTTTTCCGGGTTAGCAGCCCGTTCGAGGGAGCCGCGCCGGCCGGCTCCCTTTTTCATCAGCCCCGCGCCTCTAAAATTGACGGGCCGTATTTACGGCGCGGGGACATTCAGGGCCCGTAACAGTTCGGGGCCTTTGGCGTCCGTCTCGGCTATCAGTTCCTGTTCCGCTCCGGCGGCGTTCCGGTAGCGGATGAGCAGCCTCGGGGGACGGTTGAAGAGGAGCTTTTTCCACCGGGATTGTTCGCTCTGCAGGCCCGCGGACAGTATCCTGTCATGGGCGATGAAGACGGTTTTTTCCCGGGGAGGCTCCCCGCCGGAACTTACACGGCTCAGCGCCTCAAGCCAGCCTTCGTGGGGGAATGCGTGAACCCGAAAGCCCCCGTCGGTGGCAATAAGAAGCCCCCAGAAAGGCTGCTCGTAACAATCCCAGCCAGAGATATACCGCCCCAGGGTAAAGCACAGAACCTTTTCCCCATAACGCTCCCCGTATTCCCGCCAAAAATCCGTTTTTTCCTGTTTGTTTTTACCGATCATGGTTTACCTTACGACAGCAAAAATATAGAAGATACCCCGGAGGAAGAGGTATCTTCGGCCTTGACACGCCCCACGGATGTGGGGAAAAGACGGTTAGAACCTACTTTATCTCAAACAAAATAGAAACATCCCCACATTGTGGGGAAAAGTAAACTGGAAAAATTTTATTTATCATAAGTATTATAAATATTTTATTGACTTTTATAAAGGGGCATATATAATGAGATTATGGAAATAACAAATATTTTATTTGATATAAACAAAAATGACGTTCTCTCTTTATCGTCCTGTCTTGCCAAGACCATTAAACACAGGATCAACGATACGGTTGAGACCGTTCCCGGCGCGGACGTGCTTACCCATTGCGTCATAGTCGGAGAAGTGGCAAAAGAACTGATCCGGCGTTTTATTCCCGCGTTGCGCGAGAAGTATTTCCCCCGGGGGAGCGAGCTTATCGCGGCGGCCCACGATTTGGGGAAAGTAAGCCCGGCTTTCCAGGAGAAATTGCGCCGTTCCTTTAAAGGCTACATTCATAATTCCTGTCCTAAACTTAAATTAGCAGATCCTTCGAGGGAAGAACAGTGGGGATTTCATCCGGGGCTTAGTAAAATTACCCTGAAAAAAATTTCCGGTAAGTATATACCGGATATAGTTGGCTGCCATCATGGTTACGCGTCGGACCCTCCGTTTTCATCCAATGCCGATGTAATTGGAGGGCAGGAATGGCAGCAATATAGAGTTGAAATACTCGAAAAACTGAAAGCCCATTTTGCCTGTGATTGGCCTGTGGTACGGGATGATCTTCATGCCGTTGTATTGGCAGGACTTACCTGTATTGCTGACTGGATAGGCTCCGGTTCCGACTTTGTCCGTGTACGGCATCTTGAAGATATAAAGGATTTACAGGATCAGGTTGCCGAGGCTGTTACCATGGCAGGATTTACCCGTCCGATTATGAAGCGGGGACTTTCATTTCAAGATATATTCAAAAATGAACCCCGCCCTGTCCAGGCGATGTTTATCGAAAGCGTGTCATCTCCCGGTATCTATGTATTGGAAGCGCCTATGGGCATAGGAAAAACCGAAGCGGCCTTTTACGCCGCCTATAAAATATTTTCCATGGAAAAGGCCGCGGGTATCTACTTTGCACTGCCGACAAAGCTGACTTCAAATAAAATATTTGCCAGAATGAAAACATTTTTGGAGAAGGTACTTGATGAAAAATCTCCATTTAAAGAAACTTTACTGCTGCACAGTTCTGCCTGGCTTTACGAATTTGAAATGGGTGATGACGGACCGGAGGATGCTTCATGGTTTTACGGGAACAAGAAAGGATTGCTTGCGCCTTTCGCAGTTGGAACAATTGATCAGGCTTTGCAGGCAGTTATGAACGTTAAACATAACTTTGTCCGGGCATTCGGCCTTGCAGGAAAAGCGGTCATCATTGATGAGGTACATTCTTATGATAGTTATACCGGTACAATTCTGGATGTACTTATTAAACGCCTGCGGGAAATGGATTGTACCGTGATCATTCTGAGCGCCACATTAACGGGTGAACGGAGACGAAAGCTGTTGGATATTGACAATACAACATCAACGTTGCCGTCTGCCTATCCTCTTATCAGTTCGATGCCTGGTGAACACGGCGAATTGCAGGAAATTGCCGTATCCGCGAATACGGAACAATCCGCCAAAGCGGAAGAAGAAAAAATGCCTGGTGTTTCGGTTCATCGAATAAAAGACGACGGGGACGCTCTTGAAGAAGCACTTATGCGTGCGGAACAGGGACAGCAGGTACTCTGGATTGAGAATACCGTGGACGAAGCGCAGGAGAGATATTGCAGCTTGAATAGCAGAGCGGCAGAATTGGAGAAGATCGTTGAAGTGGGCCTAATTCATTCCCGTTTTATGCAATATTATAGGGAAGAAAACGAAAATTACTGGTTGAACATACTGGGGAAAGAGGGAAAAGAAAAACGGAGGGAAAAGGGACGCATACTCGTGGGTACTCAGGTACTGGAACAATCTCTCGACATAGACGCCGATTTTTTGGTAACGCGGCTCTGCCCTACGGATATGCTGCTTCAACGGATAGGCAGACTCTGGAGGCATAGAGCTAACGATCCTGAACGGCCCGGCGGATCGAAGGCTGAGGTATGGATACTTGCGGCGGATTATGAGGAAATCATCAAGCATAAAGGCAAATTGGGACAAACCGTCAAGATATATGATCCTTATGTTCTGTTGAGGACGCTGGAACTATGGGATAGAATTACCTTACTGCATTTACCGGAGGATATAAGGCCCTGCATTGAAGCAACCTATACCAAAAGAACAGAAAGCAGTATAGTGCTTTCTAAATTAGAACAAAACATGGAAAAAAAGCGAGCTATTCTGAGCGGGCGTGCCCGGCTTGGACTTTCTGTAATTGGAAAAAAATCTGATAATAGAGCAGAGTCCCGGTATTCAGAGATTGATAACCAGGATGTATTGCTTCTCAGTTCTTTTACAATGAATAATGACGGCAGCATTACCCTTGTGTGGCCGGAAAATCAGAAAGAAAATAACCGCAATGAAGATACTAGCGGATATACCACTCTTTACCCGGGATTAAGATGCGGTGATAAAAACGAAAGAAAGACATGGAAAGAATGTGCCGCCACCGTCAATCTGCACATCGTTTCTGTTCATAGCTATCAGTCGCCGCAAACAGTGCTTCCGTGCGGCATGGACGTACTTGGAGAATATGTCTATTTGGGGAGTAAAAAAGATGAGGAATCTTTGCTGCAGGTTGCACTGGTAAATAATAATGAGAAAATTACAGGATTTGATCACGTATCCCCTATAAGTACATACAATTTATCTTATAATAGTGTAATAGGCTATAGGGCAGAAAGAAAATCTGTTAAGGAAGATATAGATGATGAATGGTAAGACCGTAAATGATTTTAATTTAATTGATAAACCCTGGATACCTGCCGCCGGTATTGGATTGATTGACTTGCAGAGGATATTCCGGGATCCTAAGCTCATGTCGTTAGGAGGAAATACGGTTCAGAAAGTTGCCTTGTTAAAACTGCTCTTGGCGATCTGTCAAGCTGCCTGTACCCCGGAGAATGACGAGGATTGGGAAAAACTCGGCATGGATGGTATTGCAAGAGAAGCATCGATCTACCTTGAAAAAAAACATGATTGTTTTGAGCTTTACGGCGCAAAACCATTTCTACAGATTCCGGCTATTGAAAAGGCATCCGTGCAATCGTATGGAGCGGTTATGCCGGATATAGCAACCGGTAATACAACGATACTTACCCAATTGCAGCAAGAACAAACCTTGACGGATGCCGACAAGGCGGTACTGGTTGTACAACTTATGGGCTTTGCTCTGGGGGGGAAAAAGGCGGATAATTCTATCATTCTTTCACCAAATTATCAGGGAAAATATAATAAGAAAGGAAAACCATCAACAGGTAAACCGGGCGCTTCCCTTGGTTTTAAGGGATATCTTCATAACTTCCTGGTCGGAAGAACATTACAGGAAACTCTCTATCTCAATATCTTAACAAAGGAAAATATAGAAGCTCTTAAAATGTTCCCGCAAGGTCTTGGGCCTATTCCCTGGGAGACCCCTCCTCTCGGTGAAGATGATGAAATCGCGAGGGCGCTTAAAAATTCCCTTATGGGACGGCTTGTGCCTTTCTCGTATTTTGTGTTGCTTTCTCAAGATGGTATTCATTATTCCGAGGGTATTGCCCATCCGAATCATGGTGAGTACGTAACTGATCCCAGTGTTGCCATAAATGCCTCTGGAAAAACAGTCAAAGTTATCTGGACGGATACATCGAAACGTCCCTGGCGACATTTGACTTCGTTACTGGGATTTTTGAAAACTGGTACGGATAATGATTTTTTTCAATGTCCTCATCTTGTTTTCGGTATCAACAGAGGAAAAGAGAAAATACCAACTATCGGAGTTTGGTCAGGAGGATTACAGTTAAGTAACAAGGCGGGTGAACAATACGTGTCGGGAACTGATGACTATGTTGAATCGGTATTTTTCCTTCGGGCCGAAGCATTTGATGAAGGATGGTTCTATAGCAATCTTAAAAAAGAAATGGGCATATTGGATGATTTATCCAAAATACTTTTCAGGGGAGTTTTCAGGTATTATAAAGAATTTAAAGAAGATGGGGACAATTTTGCAAAAAAAGCATCCGAACTATTCTGGGAACTTTGCGAGCGGAAAGCCCAGGATTTGCTTGATGCGTGCACGAAAGAAGGCGGTGAAGCGACTGAACAATTGCGCCCTTATTTTCTGCAATGTGTACGGGAAGTGTATGAAACTTACTGCCCACGGGAAACAGCCCGGCAAATAGAGGCTTGGGCTAAGTTTTATCCTTATATGAATAAGAGCGGAAAAGAGAAAGCGTAATGAAAATATCATATTTTGAAAACACTATTAATAATTGGAGGAGAAGATCATGGCAAAAGAAGACAAAACAAAAAATTTTGTTGACGCGGTTATCACCAAGATAGGTAAGGATAATAACACGGCCTTTGGTGCGGTATTACGGCGGGCAGATAATCCCGATACGGAATATCAAAGTTGGGAATATTTGGCGCTTTGGTGCAATATTGAAAGAAACAAGGAACGGAAGGCCTATGCGCTTATAGGCGCTGCCATAGCTAGGGCAAAATTAAGCGCTGACGGTACGCTTGGTATTGGCCAGGCAATTGCTCATTGTTATGCTGATGAAGGAGGATTTAATGGAAATAAAAAGGATGCTGCCAAAGTGAAACTGTACCGTCTTTTGGTCTGTAAACATACGGAGGAAGCCTGTACAATCCTCCGTCCCTTACTCAGATTAATTACATCCCGAAATATACCGCTTCACTATGCAGAACTCCTACAGGATCTGTTATATTCAGATGAATGGTTTAATAGAAAAATTAAACTTAAGTGGGCTAAAGACTTCTATTCCAAAAAATTTTCTTCCCAAAAGGAAGAGAAATGATCGCATCGGTTCTTAAATTTAACTGTAGGGCCTTTAAAGAATCGGAAATTACCGATACCTACGGAATCCATCAGAAGATATATGCCCTTTTTCCTGAAACGCATGAGGGCAAGAGGGATTTTCTCTTTGCCGATAAAGGAGGAACTTTTAATGAACGCCGTATTCTGATTCTATCAAAGCAGCATCCCGGGGTTCCTAAACATGGAACGATAGAGTCAAAGGCTATTCCCGCTTCCTTCCTTGAGTTTAACAGCTACGCCTTTGAAGTGCGCCTTAATCCGGTTAAGCGTGATTCAAAGAGTAAAAAACTTATACCGATAGGGATCGGGCTGAAGATGGCGTTGCGGCGGGAAAAGCTTGCGGAATGGTTCATCGCGAAATCTGAAGGCTGGGGATTTGTATGCGACAGGAAGAGCCTACAGGTACAGGATGTCGGCGTGCAGACTTTTGAGAAGCAGAAGGCACCACAGGCAACGGTAACGCAGGGTACGGCGGTCTTTATCGGTACATTGAAAGTTACGGACCGGACGCTTTTTGTAAAAAGTTTTGAAGAGGGTATAGGCAAGGGGAAAGGTTTTGGGTTTGGATTATTACAGATAGTTCCTTTACAGGAATAAAACTACAGGAGCGCAATAATGAACAACGAAAATGTATTTAAGAGCGTGAAGATTGAATATCACATTCTTCAATCATTCCCGGTATCGTGCCTTAACCGCGACGACGTGAACGCGCCTAAGACCGCACAGATAGGCGGGACTACGCGTGCACGGGTGAGCAGCCAGTGTTGGAAGCGGCAGGTACGGCTTGCCCTGCATGATTTTAATATTCGGCTTGCCCTGCGGACTAAAAATATAGCTAGGCTTATCGGGGAAGCGTGTGTAGAATTAGGCGCCGGTGAAGAAGCGGCGGCGGAATGCGCAAAGTCTATCGCAGGCATCCTTACAAAGGACACGCTGCATTTCATTTCAGATTCTGAAGTGAAGGCGCTCGCTCAATACGCCGCGGAACGGAAATTTGATAAGAAGGAAGTGAAGAATGAAATATTCAAGATACACAAAAAGGCATTTAACCCCGCCGTTGACGGTCTTGATATTGCCCTTTTCGGCCGTATGGTGGCGCAGGCGGCGGAGCTGAATGTGGAAGCCGCCACATCGTTCTCGCACGCTCTATCAACGCATAAGGTTAGTAACGAGGTGGATTTTTTTACCGCGCTTGACGATTATTCGCAGGATCCGGGATCGGCGCACATGGGGAGTCTTGAGTTTAATTCGGCAACGTACTACCGTTACATTTGTCTTGACGTGGGCAAGCTGTATGAAAATCTGGACGGCGGCGAGTTTATCCCGAAAGCGGTAGAAGTCTTTACCCAGGCGCTTTATACCGCGATTCCTGCGGCCAGGCAGACGACTCAGTCGGCTGCGTCCATGTGGGAATATGCAAAAGTTCTTGTGCGCCGGGGGCAGCGTTTGCAGGTTCCCTTTGAAAAGGCGGTTAAGCCGGAGGATGGGGGCTTTCTTGTACCGAGTATTAGAGATCTAAAATCGTATATAAGCGATAAGGAACAGATGAGCGGATCGCTTTTTAAAAAAATAGCGGAATTCGATTTCGGTGAGGATGTAAATTTTCCGATAGACGATCTTATTGCCGGAATACAAAAAGCCATTCAGGTAAAATGATGGATACACGTTTTATGCTTTTATGGTTTGAAGGGCCTTTACAATCATGGGGTTCAAATTCAAAATTCGGCCGCCGCGACACCCTGCGTTTTCCGACCAAATCAGGCGTGCTGGGTCTTATCTGCGCGGCCCTGGGCTATTCCGGCGAGCAAAGGGAATTTCTTGCGGAAATGGCGGATCTCCTGCAAACGGTTATTTCATACACCAGGTTCATTGAGAAAAAGGGCAAGCCGCCGGAAAAAGTTGAACAGGAAATACTGTTGAAGGATTTTCACATGGTAGGTAGCGGCTATGACGATTCCGATCCCTGGCAAAAGCTCCTTATCCCCAAAACCGCCGGCGGGAAACCGGCGGTAGGCGGCGGAGCCAAGATGACACGCCGTTCCTATTTACAGGATGCTAAATTTGCCGTAATTGTTGAAATACCGGAAAAACGCGCGGATGAATTTAAGCGGGCATTACAGAATCCCGTGTACGATATTTATTTGGGAAGAAAGACCTGCTCCCCTACAGATTTTGTTTACCAGGGTATATTCAATGACGAAGCGGAAGCAGCGGCGAAGGCGGAATGTATCGCTGCGGAAAAAACGCTGATGGAAAATTTCCGCGTGCTTGCCGTAAAGACCGGCGGGGATATTAGCGGTGAATATGGCAATAACGAATATCTTACCCTTACCGATGTGCCCATTCAATTCGGGCAAATAAAAAAATACCGCGATCGCAGGGTTAAGATTATTCCGCATGTAACGCAGGTAAATTGAAGACAGCGTTTTTCGTATACCGAATGGTTTTGTTCTTTGAAAGTACAGAGAAGGATAAATAGTACGGTAATGTTCTTGTAGTAACCGAAAAGCGTTTTTGCGTAGCAAAAACCTTTGGAGGGAAGGGTGTGCGGTGTCGTAAAAACTATCACTTCATCGTTCATGTTTTTTACTTTTTGGCTGTTTGTACTCCCTTCTCTTTATTAATATAACTAATTTTTGCCTGTAAAGGCAGAGGGAGGAGATGTAAATTATTATGGAAGAAAATAGCGCTGAAGATTCTCCTGATGAAAAACATGCTGAAGGACACCGGCTGTTCATCAAGGTTACGCGGGAGAGTTTGCCGCAGGTAAAGGATAAATACCCGTGGCTGTATCTTGAACGGGGGCGTCTTGAAATTGATGACAGCAGCATTAAATGGATAAACAGCGATGGACATATCATTCGGCTTCCCATTGCGATCATTAACACCGTGCTGCTCGGTCCTGGTATGTCAATCACCCATGAAGCGGTTAAAGTTATGGCCGCCGCTAACTGTACGGTCTCTTGGGTAGGTGAGGACAGCCTGCTGTTCTATGCCGTAGGGCAGTCGCCTACTGCCGATACAAAGAATTTCAGAAGTCAGATGATGGCGGCCGCCTCAGAAATAACACGGACTGAAGTTGCCCGGCGTATGTTTGCGCGGAGATTTCCCGGTACGGATATCGCGGGTAAATCTCTCAAGGAAATGATGGGGATGGAAGGTTATCGTGTCCGCGAGCTGTACGAGCAGACGGCCAGGAAATACGGTGCGGGTTGGAAAGGACGCAGTTATATTCCTGGAAAATTCGAATTGGGGGATCTAACGAACAAGATTCTTACCGCTATGAACGCCGCCTTGTACGGCCTGCTTACATCGGCAATTTACAGTATGGGATATTCACCGCATATTGGGTTTATTCATTCCGGAAGCCCTCTCCCCTTTGTCTATGACATGGCCGATGTTTATAAGGCAAAACTTTGTATTGATTTGGCATTTTCATTGACCGTGAATATGGGAGGAATGTATAACAGGCATAAAGTTTCCGATGAATTCAAAAAGCGGGTGATAGAGATGAAATTGCTGGAACAGATTGGACAAGATATTTCCTATTTTATTAACGGAGGGAACGATGCTCATGGTAATAGCAAATGATCTGCCGCCCGCAGTCCGCGGCCGCATGAAACTCTGGTTTGTTGAACCCAAGGCCAACGTGTTTATTTCCGGTATAAAGAATTCTACGGCCGATACGGTAATCAAATATTTGCATAAACACTGTCCGCCGGAATCCGGCCTGATGATATTTCAAGAGAGCAACCGTACTCCAGGATACAGAATGTGGGGTATCGGAGATCATACCAGGAAGATTATTGAAATTGACGGTCTCCAGCTAGTAATTGAAAAAGAGTTACCATCTCAACATGGTACACCACATATAGCGGGATAATTTTTGTTATCACGCTATATGTTGGGGTTTTCCCCACATGCGTGGGGATGTTTCTTATATTTGTACCATGTCCGGTATAAACAGGCAGTTTTCCCCACATGCGTGGGGATGTTTCCTTCGACCGCCCCAAACTGGGACGGCCAGGGCGGTTTTCCCCACATGCGTGGGGATGTTTCCTCCGCAGGCACTCTGGCCATATCGGCCACAGTGTTTTCCCCACATGCGTGGGGATGTTTCCTATAGTGCACGCCTGTGTACCTCCCATAAAGCGTTTTCCCCACATGCGTGGGGATGTTTCACCCAGCTTACCGATAAAACCGCCGGTCGCAAAGTTTTCCCCACATGCGTGGGGATGTTTCCCCTCCCCGCCAGCTTGACGGTTTATCGGTCAAGTTTTCCCCACATGCGTGGGGATGTTTCTTCTTGCTTGGCCATCTGCCTATGCCGCGGGTGGTTTTCCCCACATGCGTGGGGATGTTTCTTCTGTAAGCAAAGAAGCGATTTTCCCACTTCAGTTTTCCCCACATGCGTGGGGATGTTTCCCATATCGTCCCAGCTATACATACCGGGCGGGTGTTTTCCCCACATGCGTGGGGATGTTTCTAGTTAATAACACTGATATTACCGGTATACGGAGTTTTCCCCACATGCGTGGGGATGTTTCTTGTTCGTCATTTTCCCAAACTATTCCGAATGCGTTTTCCCCACATGCGTGGGGATGTTTCCATGGTTGAGCAGGTATCAGCGGAAACACTGCTGTTTTCCCCACATGCGTGGGGATGTTTCTTTTCGCCGGGTTCCTGCTCCAGAAGGATGAGCGTTTTCCCCACATGCGTGGGGATGTTTCCCCGCTCCACCTCCAGTACCGGGGAGGTAGAAGGTTTTCCCCACATGCGTGGGGATGTTTCTCTGACACTGCATACGTGATAGGAGTAAAAAGGGTTTTCCCCACATGCGTGGGGATGTTTCTATCTTACGGGGGCACGGATAGAAGCGGAGACGGTTTTCCCCACATGCGTGGGGATGTTTCTTTTGCTACTTTTATGACTTTGAGACCCAGGTAGTTTTCCCCACATGCGTGGGGATGTTTCTTTTTCACGGAGCCTT
>JAISNI010000117.1 GCA_031276295.1 Treponema sp. | reverse complement strand
GATAAAGAGTTACAAAGAGATCCAAAAGTATCCGGAGGCCTAAATAGGCATATTGTAAGTCTAAGTCCATACAGGAATTAGACTTACGCATGGTTACATTTTGAAATGTCTCATTACGGATACTCGACAGAGCGGCCAACAGCTTGCGCCATTTTAACAGTTTTTTCCGCGTCTGGATATTTCCCCTGATCCCGCCAGCGGGACAGAGTGGATTCTGGAACAGAAGCTATTTTGCCAAACCAGCGCCAGTTCTCTCCACGCCTTTTTAACTCAGTTTCTAATCTATCCCAAAGTTCCATGTCGTATATATCAACAATCTTTGGAGAAAACTTCCAAGAATGGAATTAAATCTTTATCCCCACGGATTAGAACAGCCTTATGCGGATACTTTTTGCTCCACAGTGAGACGGAAGCCCAAGCTGTCGAGAACCTTCACTACCGTTAAGAATGATGGATTCCCTTCCGGAGAAAAGGCTTTGTATAGCCCTTTTCGGTCAAGCTCTAAGCTTCTTGCAAGCTGGGTCATGCCATGAGACCGGGCAATGTCTCCTATGACTGAAAGTAGAAATTCAGGGTCGTTTTCCTCTGCGGCAACTTTAAGAGTTAAAAATACGTCCTCTGGGGTTTCAATGTATTCGGCGGGATCAAAATCCGCAACGGTTACTTTTTCCATAATTATATTATTCCTCCTCTTCCTCAAAAGGCCGCGTGGCAATATCCCTGGCCCTGGCTATATCCGCCTGCTGGGTAGCCTTGTCGCCGCCGCAAAGGATGATAATGATTTCTTTCCCGGTATCCTTGTAATAAACCCGATAACCGGGGCTATAATCGATATGCAGCTCCGAGATGTCCCCCAAAAAACGATGATCGCCGGGATTCCCTTCCCCCAAGCGTTTAATTCTCATGTTAATACGGACTCTGGCTTCCGTGTCCCGTAGTTTTGTAAGCCATTTGTCGAATTCACCGGTTTTGCGTATTATCATAGTTTAAGCGTAGACTATAATCCGCAGGATTGTCAAGCAAAAAAACTTCTAAAAGTGAATGTTTTTTAGGGTGGGGATATTGTATATTTATACAAATATATAAATTTCGAACAGACTGTACCAAAACCTATTTTGCTAAAAAAAGCCAAGATAACCCAAATAACCCAGATGATATTTGGATTTCTGAAAAAAGCTATAATGACAATGACAGAGGAGGCGGGTTACTAAGTAACCGGCGGGCGGGACAATATCTCAACTACGGACCTTTGAAAGTATCTCCGGATTATCCGCCACGTAGTTCAGTACATCGGCCATGACGCCGGTGTAGCCCCGGCCCAGGGCCTTGTACTTTGCCAAGACTTCTGGCATAAGCCGGAGAGCAACAACCGGGGCAGGGTTTCTCCGGTTTTTCCGTAGTTCCCGCGCCATGGCCGCAAATTCGGCCAGAGCCTCCGGCGTAGAAGGCGGACATTCGGGGTCATAGACAGGGGGGAGTTTTTTCGCTTCCCGGTATTCCCGCCTGGCCCTTTGCAATTCCTCTTTAGTCGGCTTTTGCCCAGCCTTTAAGATTACGGTTGTCTGTGCCATGGTAACTCCTCTTTTCCGCTTTAGTAGCGATTCGGGCGGTTATTGGTTATTATACGAGTTTCGTCTTTGCGCTCCGTATAAACCACAAAATAAACGCTTCCAACCCTTCCCAGAGTCTGACGGCGTTCCTCCCCGGAAGTGTTCCCTTCGGAATCGTCGCGGCGTTCAATTCTGAGCGGATCAAGAAAGACCAGCACAGCGGTGTCAAAACTTACCCGGTGTTTGGTAAGGTTCTCCACAGCCTTGTTTGGGTCCCATACTATTTTCCGCCCTTCCATAATATTATTGTAATACTATTGTAATACGTTTCTGTATAACTTGTCAAAGGATATTTTCAGGGGCATGAGAGAGAGCCGCCCATCCGGGGCTTTTTTTATGCGGGGTAACCGGGGCCGTGGTTCCCTAGCAGCCGTCCCGGCAAGGGAGGGGGCGCATGGATGGTGAGATGAGAAGCAAGCCTTGGAACTTCGGGATGGACCGCGTCCCTCTTGCCCTGCCTGGCCTAAAAATCCCCTGGCCTTATAACGAGGTACTGGCGGTCAACAAGCAAATTCACGAATTTACATATCCTTAGAGAAAGTGAATTCGTGAATTTGTCCGAAGCCAAAAAACAGTTGGCAAGTTTGCAAACCCTTATAGGGCCTCGCGCTTCCCGGTATCGTCCAGACATTCCGAAGCCCTGGCTATGGCAAGAGCCATTTCGGAAAATTCAGCGTACTTCTGTTCCAGACCTGTTACAAGATACTCGACAGAACGGTCTTATGCGGATACTTTTTGCTCCACAGTGAGACGGAAGCCCAAATCATCGAGAACCTTTACCACCGTTAAGAATGACGGATTCCCCTTTTCGGAAAAGGCTTTGTACAGCCCCTTGCGGTCAAGGTTTAGCTCCTGCGAAAGCTGGGACATACCCTTGGAACGGGCAATGTCGCCAATAGCCCGTAAAAGAAATTTGGTGTCATTTTCGGCAAGGGCCGCTTTCAGATATTCAACAGCGACTTCTTTGTTATCGATGTATTCTGCTGGGTCAAAATCTTTAACTGTTTCCATCGTTTTCCTCCTTCAAGGGCTCAAGGGCTAATTTCTTTGCCCGTTCAATATCCCCCTGCTGTGTGGACTTATTGCCCCCGCACAGCAGGATGACGATTTCCTGTCCGGTGTCCTTACAATACACCCGGTACCCAGGCCCGAAACGGACACGCATTTCAAACAGGTTTTCATCAATAGGCTTCCAATCCCCCCGGTTTCCGTCTTCAAGCCTTCTGATTCTGTCAAGAATAAGAGCCTTACCGGTATTATCCCGCAGTTTTGTAAGCCATTTGTCGAATTCGCCGATTCTGCGTATTCTCATGGTTTAAGCGTAGACTATAATCCACAGAATTGTCAAGCAAAAAAAATTCTAAAAGTGGATGGTTTTTAGGACGGATATATTGTATATTTATACAAATATATAAATTTCGTAGCAGATTGTAGCAACGCTTAGCACCCTCTACCTAATGGTAGGGTTTTATAAGCTCTGCATAACCTAAAAAATATCCAGAGAGATTCTTTTCTCTCTTGAACATTATCAGAAACAGAATCGCTTCTGAAATTAGAGTTTTCGGTTCTGATTCCAGAATTGCCATTAATTTGAGTAAACTTGCTTTTTCTTGCCGTACATTTTGGGCGCTGATACATTTTTTCCCCATTTTCCCCATTTTCGGCATTTTCAAGCGTGAAGCCTTTTTGCATAAAAATTGCATAAATCTTATCTCCCATTCAGGAAATATCAACAAAAAACTTTCAAAGACGGAAGTTTTTTGTTGATAGTTTTCCGAAATTGGAATCATAATCTAATTAGCTTCAATTTCTGAATAAATTCCGCTGAAAAAAAACAAAATGCAGAGCATTTTGCAGGACTTGCAAGAACCAACCGGGTTCTTGAACAAGTTTAATGTTAACCTTGAAAAATTAAGGAACCATTAATAAAAAACTAAATATCAGTTAAACAGTGAACTTTTCCCAAAGCTGAACTCTTGGGAAAGCCTCCAGTGTCTGTCCATAATGTGCCTGCATTGGGACAGACTCTAAATGTTCGTGATGGTTCGAGAGGTTCATGGTTAATTTTTCTTCAAAAAAATGGCGATTTTTAGGATGTATCAAAGTCAAAAAAGTAAGTACTGAAGCGCAACAGGCTGCTAGCAGTTTGTTGCGCTTCAGCGCAAAATTGTATAAAGATTCACGAAAGTGAATCTTTATACCGTACAAACTGCATAAGCAGCCCCGACTATCGGGAATTTTTGCATGAATATGCAAAAATTCCACAAGTGCAACAGGCTGCTAGGGTACTGGCAACCTGCTGCGCTTTCTCTTATAGTAAATAACACGATGTTTACCTTACTTATCCTTGCCGACGACCTTACCGGCGCGCTGGATTCCGGCGTTCAGTTTGCCAAGAACGGCATTACCGCCGGCGTCTTGCCGGGGCCGCCCTCTCAGGAGGCGCTGCCGGAAGATACGGAGGTTCTGGTGATCAATACCAACACCCGGCATAGCGCACCGGAAGCGGCGCGGCTTGTTATCAGGAATTGTATGGAGAGGTACAGGGCTATTCCCTACAAGTATAAAAAGACCGATTCTACGCTACGCGGGAATATAGGCGCGGAGCTTGAGGCTTTTATGGAAGGCGCCGGTATAAAGCGGATTCCCTTTGTGCCTGCATACCCCGATTTAGGCAGAACTACCCGCGGCGGCATACAGTTTTTGCGGGAAAAACCCATACACGAAACCGAAATGGCCGCCGATTCCCTCAACCCCGTGCGGGAAAGTTTTATCCCCGGCATTATTGCACGGCAGTCCCGCATCCCTGTCCGCTGCTTTGCAAGCGGGGCCTTATCTGCCGGCGGTGAAGGCGGGGTTATGGTTTTCGACAGCGGGAGCAACGGCGAGATGGCGGCCGTTGCCGCAGCCCTGCACGAGCGGAATCTGCTCCGGGCTTCTGCCGGCTGCGCGGGCTTTGCGGAAGCCCTGATGAACTTCATCCCTTTTAAACGCCTCTCATCTCCGGTTTCCATGACACCGCCCCCGGCTCCACGACCTCTCCTCGTTGTTTCAGGCTCCGTGAATCCCGTCTCTCTTGGGCAGGTACGCGCGGCTCTCAGGGAAGGGATCAGGGGCTTTTCCTTGCCGGCGGAAAAGCTCTGCGAAGACATTTGGTTTACCTCTGCCGAAGCCGGGACCGTGGTGAAGCAATGCTCCGATGCGCTCAGGCAGGACGGCATCTGCCTTATCGGAACCAACCGCGCCCTGGGAGCCTGTTGCACTTGTGGATTTTTATACAATTTATGCGCGAAGCGCAACAAACTGCTGGGTATCGAGGCGCAGGCTGGGCAGACGGCAGGCGTTCACGAAGAAAACATTTCAGGCAGGCTGGGGAAACTTGTCCCCGGCATTCTGAGGGAAACGCCCCTGCACCTTGCGGTTTTCGGCGGGGACACGCTTTTAGGTATCATGGACGCGCTTTGTTTTGATTACATACTACCCATCCGCGAGATCGGACCGGGTATAGTCCTGGCCCTGGCACGCGGCAAGATAAACGAAATGTTTATCGTTACCAAATCCGGCGCCTTTGGCGGTGAAGGAGCGATAACGGAGATATGGAATTCTTTAAGAAACCCTGTATACTGAAAGAGGGGGAATGAGGAGGTCTGGTATGTATGAGTTTAAGCCCAAGGGAACCTGTTCAAGCAAGATACGGTTTGAAATTATTGACGATAAACTGCACCGGCTTTCGTTTGAAAACGGCTGTGATGGAAACCTCAAGGCAATAGGCGTCCTCGCCGAAGGTATGGAAACCGGGGAGCTTGTCAAAAAACTGAAAGGGCTTCAATGCGGTAAGCGCGGAACTTCCTGCGCGGACCAGCTTGCCCAGGCGGTAGAAAAGGCCCGTAAGGAGAGGGCAGACGGTAAAGGCGGCGGTTAAACAAAACGCCGCCAAAAATCCATACCGGATTTTTAGGAATTCTCCCGTTCCAGCGATGCCAGGATGAAGGGCCCTATCCCCTTGAAGTCATCGGTAACAGGCGGCTCCTGGACATAGTATTCAAAAGAACCGTCGCGGTAGGGGTTACCGCCCAGGCCGGCGACACGGCAGATGCCTTCAAGGTGGAGAGAGCCGGAAGGGTCTTCTTTCACCTTGTGTTTAAGCATACCTTCATAAGCGGCCAGGGCGGCTTCGCCGGTCAGGGCGGCGTCCGCTTTGGGGAGAATCCCGGTACGGATCACCTTAAAGAGAAAACAGGTAAACATGGCCGATGCGGAACTTTCAAGGTAATTCTTTCCGCTACGGCCCTTATCCAGCACTTGATACCAGAGGCCGCTCTCCTTGTCCTGGTATTTCAGAATAGGCAGGACAAGGCGATTTGCGATGGCTTTTAACTCGTCAATTTGTTTCTGATACGTTGGCGGGATACAATCAAGCGTGTCAAGGACGGCCATACAGTACCAGCCCATAGCCCGCCCCCAGAAATGAGGGGAACAGCCGGTAACAGGATTTGCCCAAAGCTGCTTGCGATCCTCGTTCCAGCCATGATAGAGAAGTCCCGTACATTTATCGCGGGCCTTTGCTTCCATTATAATAAATTGATTACATACATCATCAATGTCGTCAGGCCCGCCGTATTCGGCGCCGTACCGCGCATAGAACGGGCCCTGCATGTAAAGCCCGTCAAGCCACATCTGGTAGGGGTATATCTCTTTATGCCAGAAACCTCCGGCCCTGGTACGCGGATGCGTCCTTAACTGATCCCGCAGAAGCTCAATTACCCTGCGGTATTTCTCTTCGCCGAAATCTCTGTATAAATCGAACAGCACTTTCCCCGCATTGATCTGATCCAAGTTGTATTCGTTCAGATGGTATGTAGCTATACCGTCTTCGCTAACCAGTGCATCGTATACGTCTTTAACATAACGGCAATATTCGGAGGCCCCGTATTTCTTTCCAACCGCATATATACTCTGTAGGACAAGGCCGTGTTCGTAGTGCCATTTGAAGTGTTCAGGTTTGTACCTTGACATTACCGAAAGAGCCATACGCTGCGAAATTGGTTTTGCCGCATCGCCTATCTTGTTTACCGGGCCTGCCGTAATTGCCGTCATCCAATACGATCCTTATATTAGCATATTAGTAGCGTATGTATCCTGACGATTCAGCCTCGGCAATACCGGCTTTTTCCCACTCAAGGCCGCCCATTCTATCAAACTCGCCGACCCAAGCGGTCCAGGCAGATTGTGTAAGCTGGCGCTGGCCGGTTACAAATTCAATGACGCCCTGACGGTAGAACCGTTGCAGGTCGGCGCTGGGATACACAAGCGCATCGCCGCCGATATTGGGCGTCCAGGCCCTAGACTGCATATCCCGCAACACGGTCAACGCGCTCATCGTTTTGCCGGAAGTCGGGGCTTTATAGGTAGGATAACGGGCGACAAGTTCCACTTCGCTGTTGTAGAACACCATGTTCCGCAGTTGGGTAAGGGGCTGCATCTCAGGCTTGCTGAATCCTTTGGATACATCGGGAATGCCGGTAGTGGTAGGAGCGCCGTCGGGGCCCAGTACATAGTTCACGCCGCGTTCCCCCCAGCCAAGAAGATAGTAGCCTTCGTCGCTGCTCATCCATTCAAGAAGTTTTGCAATCGCGGGCCCCTTGTTTGCCTGAACTGCCTTTGCGGAAACTGCATATATCCGGTATGACTGGGTATATACACCGACCGATTGTTCCCCCCTAGGGCCCTTGGGCGGGTCAACCACGATCCACGAACCGTTGGGGAAATTCTTGTCAAAGGGGGCGTAGTTGGATTCCGCCGCATAGGCGGCGTTCTGTTCCCGCATAATACCAAAGCGGCCCTGCTTCCAGGCTGCGCGAAAATCGTCCTTGCCGTAGCTGGTCCAGTTAGGATCGATCACCTTACCGTCAACCATTCGTTTTACATAGGCAAGGGCATCGTAATAGGCAGGTTTACGGACATTAAGACCGGCATTGGCGCGGGTAAGATTCCAGGTTCCGGCCACGCCAAAAGCGCCGAACAGGGAATCAAAACGGCGGCCCAAGCCTTCCTCGTTGGGACTAACTTCGAGAAAGGCGCCGTAGCCGTAGGTATCGGCCCGTCCGTTCCCGTCGGGGTCTCTTTCCGTAAAGGCCCTCATTACATTGTAGAAATCCTCCGTTGTTACCGGTACGGCCAGTCCCAACTTGTCAAGCCAGTCCTTGCGGATAAGTACACCTTCGTTTCTGCTTACCGCACTCGGTGAAGCCAGCCCCCAGGATTTTCCGTTAAAGGTTGTATACCCCCTGGCATCCGCGTCGTACATTATCATGGTCCGGGCGGGCATAAGCGCATAGAGATCGTCCACCGCTCCTACCACACCAACCCGTACAATATTCTGCAGGACATGACGCCTTACCATGAAAATATCCGGAAGTGTATTTGCCGCAGCCGACGCGTTGATCTTGGCATCCTGATCGGCTTCGCCGGAAGGCAGGGAACTGATGGTCAGATTGATGTTGAGCTTGTCTTTGATGAGCTGCAATACTTTCCAGCTTGCCGGCGGAGGCCCCGCTTCCGTTACCGACGCCCCATACCAAAGTTCAATGTTTACCGGAACCGTGGCGGTTGTACCGCCGCTCGGCGCGCCGCTTTGACCTTGCTGTTGAGCAGCGCCAAACACCGATACGGCCAGGCCTAAAATCATTAAAGCTGCAAGGGCAAGTTTTAATTTTTCTTTCATTCTTCATTCCTCCAAAAAAATATTTCTTACAGAAAGGTTATAAACCTTTCAAAGTACACCCATTTAAAAGCGTCTCTTAACGCTTCCCTGAGATTTTATCCTTTTACGCTCCCTAACATGGTTCCTTTGGTAAAATATTTCTGTATAAACGGGTACGCGATTATCATGGGGATGGCCGCCATGAATACGCTGGCCGCTTTGATTGCCTGTATTGGCGCTTCGCCAAAGGCGCTCACCTCAACAAATTCGTTCATCCCGCTTGAGATAAGTATATTGCGTAGCAGTATAGGCAGGGGCTGGAGCGCATTGTTGTTGATGTAAAGCATAGCATGAAAGAAATCATTCCAGAAAGAAACGCCGTAGTAGAGCCCTATACTCATAATGATAGGTTTTGAAAGCGGAAGAATTATGCTTAAAAGCACGTACCATTCCGCGGCCCCGTCTATGCGCGCCGATTCTTTTAACTCGTCGGGAATACCTTCAAAGAAGCCGCGCATAATTAAACAGTTATAGGTGCTGATGGCGACAGGCAGAAAGATTGCGGCCAGATGGTTGGTAAGCCCCAGATTGGAAACCACAAGATAGCTTGGGATAAGGCCGACATTGAAGATATAAGGGATAAGTATCAGTATATTAAAAAATTTCCTGCCGGGTAAGGTTCTGACGGAAAGCACGTAGGCAAGCGGAATGGTGAAGAAGAGCGCGGTGATCACACCCATAACAAATATTTTAAGGCTGTTGATAAAAGCGTTGAGGAAACCGGCGTTTCCCAGGAGGGCGCGGTAGGCCGCGGTTGACCATTTCCAGGGCGGCAGAAACATACCTTCAAGGTTGGAACCGATAAAGGCATTGGGCCTGAATGAAAGGGTAATGGTACTCCACAGGGGAATAGCGACTACCACAAGAATCATTACAAGAAAAACATCAATCCCCGTATAAAAGATCCGGTCGCTCAAACTAAGCCTGACCGCTGTTCCTTTAACCCGTTTTACTTTCATCAAGCCGCCCTTTTACTTTAGAATAACGATGAATCGCTTATCTTCCTTACCATCCAGTTAGAGATGGTGATCAGGAAAAACCCTATGACTCCCTTAAAGATACCTACCGCGGTTGCAAGACCGAATTGGAATTCCAGAAGCCCCTGGCGGTACACCCAGGTATCTATAATATCCCCCACGCTGTATACCGGCACCGAATAGAGCATGAACATCTGATTAAACCCCGCATCAAGTATGGTACCCAGCCGCAAAAGTACAACCATGACAATTACCGGACGAATGGAAGGCAGCGTGATATACCAAACACGCTGGGGCGCGCTTACTCCCTCGACAACAGCCGCTTCAAACAGGGACGGATCTATACCAATAAGCGCCGCGATAAAGATGATGGCGCTCCAGCCCATTTCCTTCCACGCATCGGAAAGAATAACTATCCACGGGAAAGTTTTTGTATTGACCATAAAGGCTATGGGTTCCCCGCCCCCCGCCTTGATTATATCATTAATGATACCGTCGCCGGGCGCCAGCAGCACGAGGAGTATACCGTACATAATGACCCATGAGAGGAAATGCGGAAGATAGGCTAAAGTCTGAACGAACCTGGCAAGCCGGGGACGTATGGATTCGTAGATAGTAACGGCCAAGAGTATGGCGGCGGGAACACTGACCAAGAGCTTACCGAAACTGTAGAAAAGGGTATTGCGTAAAAGTTCCCCAAAGTAAAATGAATTAATGAACGTTTGAAAGTGCCTCAGCCCTATCCACTTGCTGCCGACCACCCCATCCAGCGGCATAAAATCGCGGAAGGCAATTTGCCCGTTCCAGATCGGAACATACCGAAAGATAATATAGTATATAAGAGGCAGAACAAGTAAGGCATATACAGAAGAATGACGCCTTATTTCCTTGCCCAAACGATTGTTCACATACCTCTTTGCAGGACTACCCGCCATCTGTTTCATGGTAAAACATTAAACCTGTATATGATAAAAATGCTGGCAACATTTTGGATTATTCCGATATTGCTTCGCTTCACTTGATCCGATCTTATCAAAAAAACCCTTTTATGCTATGATAAATTTTAAGGAGTAAACCGTATGAAGAAATTATGTTTGTTTTATAGCCTGCTCTGTCTGATATTTGTTTCCTGTCAAGCCAAGGACGATCCGGGCAGCCCCAAAGTCGCTGAAAATACGGCCGATCAGACTGAAGCATCCCAGCTTGCCGCCGGGGCCCCGGAACCGGCGGATACCCAGATACCGGCTGCGCTTCCTGAATACGGTTATATGCTGCGGGTCAACGCCGGGCTTTACGATTTGGAAAAGGATACGGGCGCGGAAAGCGACGTTACCAAATGGATAGATTCTATTCCTCTGGGCGAAAAACTTGAGGTTCTCGGCCCTGCCCGCAAGGCAACCTTTCATGGGGATAAAACGGTCAACGAGTTTGTAAAGGTAAGGCGGGATACCGGCAGGGATACCAGGGAAGGCTATGTTTTTGCCGTACAGCTTGCTACAGGGGCAAGCCTTGCCGTCGTAACGAATGACAAGGCAAATATCTTCCGCACGCCGAACACCCTGGATGTTACCAGCAATATTTTAGCCTATAAGACGGTGCTGGGGTATTATCCGGCTACCGAAAAGGATAAATTTGTAGAATTCAAGGCCTACGATCCGGTACGCCGGGTCTATTACTCAAACTATATTCAAACTTCATCCATATCAACCAAGGAATCGGACATACAGGCATCTATTCTGCTCCAAACCGCTCAGGCCCTTGACGCAAAGGATACGGTGCGCCGTGAATTCCTGCTCAACGCGGCCCTGTCGGATTATCCCGATTCTTTCTTTGCTACGGAGATTCGGGAACTGCTCTATCCCGGTTCCACAACTCCTGCCGCCGCGCTTACTGTTGCCGGCGTCCCGCCTGCCGCCAGTCTACAGACCATGACCAGCAGCCAGCAGTTTTTCTACGTGAACGACAACGACGTGAATGTACGCGAGACCCCAAACGGCAATGTGCTGCGCCAGTTAAGCCGGGGAGACGAAGTTACGGTCAGCGAAGAAACGGTAAATACCTATACGATCAACGATCAGACCGCCAAATGGTACCGCATTACCGAACCCCAGGAAGGCTGGGTTTTCGGCGCTTTTTTGCAGCACGATTATCCTTCCAATGAGCGGTAAAACTTTCATGCAACGCGATTCTGTCAAGGAAAACAATCCCCCGTGAGTATTAAACCGGCTGGCAGTTTGTTGCGCTTCAACGCAAAATCGTATAAAATCCGCAAGTGCGACAGGCTGCTATAATTCACTGTTATCCTCATAGTAGATTATATTCTTTATATAAAAATCCAATGCCATAAGGCTCTTTGCCATTTCTTTTACTTCTATGGTACTATCTTTGAACTTTCTATACTTTACTATAAATTCTTTTATCAGATCTTCCCCGGTTTCCATTTTTAGCTCGCTTGCCTTTGAAATCGAATCCTTTAACTTTCCGACAACAAATGTATCATCTGTTTCCTTAAGCCCCCTCGCGCATATATCCATTAATACTTCTTCTATTTCCCTGCATACATTTTTGATATTTTCCATAATATCCCTCCTATATTTTTTGCGCGGGTCCTAACGTACCTCAAAGTGAATGGTCCGGCTTTCAAGGCTGCCTGCATGTGCGGACAGTGAATATACTCCTTTCCGCAAGGTCCAGTTTACCCGGTAGGGCCATGCGGTGGAAGCGGCTTCTTCCCCGTTAAGATACCAGCGTATGGTTTCGGGCCGCCTTGCCGATTCCGCGGCAAATTCTATGCTCTGCAATGCCGTATCGTAACCGGGCTCAATGATATAAATATCGCCTTCCCTCGGCCTTGAAATGGTGATCCCCCCGTTTGCCGTATCTTCCCTGTTGTTCTCTTTCGGTATCCATTTCCCGTTTTCTCTAAGCCACGCATCGTATTCGGGGGGCAGATTATAGGCGAGAAGCATCGGTCCGCCCTGAACGGCGCCTCTCAGGGAATGAACGCCGCAGGGTGGAAGGTCCCCGCCCGCTCTCAGGCTGACGGTGATTCTTCTGGGGCAAAAGCTGTGGGGTATTCCGCCCGATTCGGCACAGACCACAACCCGCCGTATACCGGCAGGTTCCTCCGGCGGCCTCAGCGTCCCTTCATGCGCTTGAAGCAGCCTTACCATGTTGGCAAAAAGTACGCCCGCTCCTGACGAACCGGATACCTGGTTCATAGGCTGGGCTTCAAAATCGCCGCTCCAAACCGCGACGGTATAATCCCGGGTATAGCCTGCCGTCCAGGAATCCCGCCAGTCGCCGGATGTACCGGTCTTCACCGCAACCGGGAACCCGAAGATCAGCGGAGAAAAACTGCCGAAGGTCTGAACACGCATAGTCTCATCCTGCAGGATGGACGTAAGCAGCCAGGCCGCCTCTCCGCTGAAAACCCGCCGGCCGTCTTCAGCGGCATAGTTCCCGCCCGGACCTTCCCTTATAGAATCGGTTCCCGAAGGGGATTCCCCCATTATTTTTGTCTGAAATACCTGCCCCGAATAATCCGGCGGTTCCTGTATAAGAGGCGGCAGGTACACGCCGCCCCGTGCAAGGCACGCGTAGGCCGCGGCCAATTCCAGAAGGCTCACTTCACCATTCCCCAAGACCAGTCCCAAGCCGTAGTAAGAAGCGTCCCTGTCCAGCGAGGAAAATCCGAGACCTTTAAGGCAGGCAAGAAAGTCTTCAAGGCCGAGTTCCCTGACCAGCCGAATGGCGGGTATGTTGAGGCTTGAGGCAAGGGCTTCCTTGGCCAGCACCGGCCCCCGGAAATTGCGGGAATAATTCCGCGGTATATAGAGGGTTCTGTCATTGCTCAGGTACTCGGTTTCTATATCGGCAAGCAGCGAAGCGGGACTCCAGCCCCGGTCAAAGGCCAGGGCATAGGCAAAAGGTTTCAACGTAGAACCGGGCTGACGCGGGGAAACCGCCCCGTTCACATAGCCCTGTTCATCCGACTGCCAATCCTTGGAACCTACCATCACCCTGATCGCCGCATTGCGGTTGTCAAGGACGACAATAGCCGCATTGGTAAGACCGTTTTCCCTGAAACGCCGCGCGTGTTCGGCGGTAAGGTTCTCCGCGGCTTCCTGCAATTCCCAATCCAGGGTAGAAACGATATCGCCGGCGCTCATACGGGCGGCGGCGTAGTCGGTAAAGTGTCCGGCGCGCAGGGGCGCTTCACGGATACCCCGCGGGAGAGGCTCGGCAAGGGCCGAGCGGTATTCATCCCCGGTAAGCAAACCCCGCCTTTTCATACGCTCAAGCACCCAGTTACGGCGCAGCGTCGTCTTGAGGGGCTCGCGTACAGAGTCGTAGAGACCGGGCGATTGTATCATTCCGGCAAGAAGCGCGGCTTCCGCGGGGACCAGCGTTTCCGAGGAACGGCCTAAGTACCGGAACGCCGCCGCCTCAATGCCGATACAGCCGGGCGCGGAGGGAACGCGGTTAAGGTACTCTTCCAGAATAAAATCTTTGCCCAAGAATTGTTCCAGCCTGAGCGCATCGAAAGCCTGCCGTATCTTGCCGGCAGGGGTACGCGGCTGCCGGTATAGGATACGGGCAAGCTGCATAGTGATGGTGGATGCGCCGGAAACGGTACGGCCGTGTACGGTATTATCCAGCAGGGCGCGCAGAGCCGAAACCCAGTTTATCCCGCGGTGCCGCCTGAAAGACGCATCCTCAGCCGTTAAAACCGCAGCGATAAGCCGCGGGGAAACATCTTCCAGCCCGATGAAATTGCACCGTTCCCCTTGAGGATTCGCCAGTTCCCGCAGTAAAACCCCGTGCCGGTCGTAGATACGTTCTGACGGGGAACGGCTTTTCATGATCTCGGCCTTGTCTACCGGGCACAGTAGTACGGCGGCCTGTAGGATGATGAACGGCAGCCCCGGAATAAGAGCCCAGAGCAGGCCGGGTAAAAAACGAAATATCCGCATGGCGTCTACCGTATGGTCATGCTTCCGCCGCCGGTTGTTCCCAGGGTATCGGGATCGTACATGGTTTCAGCCAGGCTTATGGGCAGGAAGAAAGTCCCCGGCGTGGTTGCACGGACATAGTAAACAAATTCATAACTACCCGCAGGCAGTTCATCGGTATAGAACGCCGCCCGGTAATCACGGAAATCGCGGAAATTCGTCAAGGGTCCGGTTCTTACCGCCTCCGCTGATTCTCCGCCGCCTCCCACATTCTCGGTGGTCAGCAGATTCGTGTTGAGAATTTCAAACCCTGCCGGCAATAGATCATCAAACGCGGCATAGTTAAGTTTGCGCCTGGTCTGTACGCCAAGCCGTACCCGAACTATGCTGCCAAGCGGTATGACGCTCCCCAATGCGCGCCCGTCCAGCGTTTCGAAACTGCGGGTAAAGCGTATACCCTTGTCCTGGGGCGCAAGGAACCGGCTGTCTATAGGCATATCATAGGATGCCTTTGCGGTAAGATAAACGGTTCCCTTACCCTGAAAACTGATGCTGCGGTTCTGGATTCCCTGTGTACGGGGATCCTGCCTCGCGGCCGGAAGCTCGGCCTCGTTGACGGTGAGCACCCAGGTCTTGCCGCTTGGCAGGGAAGAAAAGGCCGACGCGGCATAGGTTTTGCCGTCTATGCTTACCGTGAACAAAGGGGCCCGCTGACCGGTAAGGGCCGAACCGCTTGCCAGGTGATAGATAGCCATAATACCAAACACATTCCCCTGAGTAGTTCCCCATAGTCCATCACGGCGCTTATCCATAAGGCCGCGCAGGAATTTTGCCGTCAGCAAATTCTGAGGATCGCCTATGGCATAGGCCATAAGCGCGGCCGCATTTGCCCTGGTCGGGGTATCGAAGGACCAGTTTCCCCGCGGAGATCCGGGGAAGGTTGCGCTGTCCGCCGTTTCTACCGCCGCCTTCCGTATCTCGGCAAGGACATCGGAAAGGGGCGCCGTCCTGTCCCCCGATTCCTTCACGGCTACCGCAAGGAAGGAAAGGCCGAAGGGTGTTAGCCTATCCTTTGAACGCCAGAGATCCTGTATAAGGCTCAGTTGGGGGCGGTTCATCCTTCCTAAAGTCATGGCGAAAAAGGCAAGCGTATCGGCATCCGCACCGTCCGGGGAGTACATTTCCCTGCTGTAGTTCCCCTTTGCGATGATGCTTTCAAGGTATTTCACCATACCGTCCATAAAATCCTGGGGAATATTCCAGCCGCGCTTTCTTGCCTCGATAAGGGCGGAAAGACCGAAGGCCGTCCCAAAGGCATGGGGGCTCGATTCCCCGGGCCAGAAGGAAAGCCCTCCCGACGGTGTGCGGAAGGTCATAAGCCGCGCAACACCGGCATCGGCAAATTTTTTGACAGCGGCAGGATCCTCCTTAACGCCTATGGCGGGAAGAATATCCGCAAGTACGATGAGGGGGTAGGTCTCGCTTGTTGTCTGCTCAATGCAGCCGTGGGGATACCGCATGAGGAATTCCACCGAATCTTTCAGTTCGCTCAAGGGCGTTTCGGAAACCGTCAACTCTACACTGCCCCCGGTTCTCGCAGCAGGAAGCGGCAGAACAAGATCCCCCTTGCCGTTTACAATGACGTTGGCCGTGCTGCGCTGCCTGTTCCCGCGGACCCTCACCGGTATGCTGTACTCGGCGTCGTCGCGGACATTCCCCATAACCGCGCTGAAACGAAATTTTACTTGGGGGAATCCGGCCTGTATGCGCCCCTGCCATGAAACCATAGCCGAACTTCCTCCCCCTACCGTTACGGTAGCAAGGGGCCGGCCTGGGGACTGGAAGCCGGTAAACTGAGCGTTTACCGATACGGACGAAGCGGTTTCCGTACCGTTGAAGACCCGCGCCTGCACCGTCAGTACGTCATCCTCGTAGACAAAACGCGGCAGGGCCGGTTCTATCATAAGATCGCGGCGGCTTTGCAGGCTGCTCTGGACAGAACCCATCTGGCCCTGCCGGTTCACCGCCACGATCATGATCCGGTAAGTGGTAAGATTATCCGGCAGGGTAAAGGTAAAGCTCCCCTGCCCTTTGCCGTCAACGGGAACGGCAGGAGCGAAAAATGCGGTACTACGGAAAAGGCGGCGCAGCATATCATCCGACCAGGGCAGCATGGCAGGGTCATCGGAATCCCCCGCGGGGAAGAGCGCCTCATAACGGGCGCGGCGGGAGTGCGGCAAGTCCAGCACATTGGAAGCGTTGCGCACGGAAAGCACACGTAGCGAATAGGCCGCTTTCACCGGATCAGGCGTTGCATAGCCGGTCATACCGAGGACAGCCTCGTCAACCACCATCACCGCGGCGCTGGCATCGGTCGGCAGCCCTGCCGGGTTTTTTACCGTAAAGGCAGCCTGGAAGGTCTGTCCGGGGGAAGCGGTTTTTGGCGCGTTGACGGTAATAGTGAGGCGCTGGGCATCGGGATCGGCTTCAAAACGGGCATAACCTATGCGGTAGGCAGGAGCGCCGGTTTCAAAACCGGTAGCATCCTTGGCATAATGAACGCGCCCGCGCAGGAGTATCACGGACACAAAGGCGTTAGGCGCGTACTCCGCCTTCACCGGAAAGGTAAGCTGGGGCGTATCCCGGTTTATCACAAAGGGGTAGGCATCCAGAACGCCGTTTGCCTCGATAGTGAGGAGGCCGCGGGCGGTTTCAAAGGGGGTCTGTACCACCACCGCCGCTTCTTCCCCTATCCTGTAGTTCTGCTTGCTGAGGATCAGGTCTATGCGTTCACGATCAAAACGGGGCCAGGCCGACGTTTCATCGCCGCTTACGGTAAAGGTAAAAGAGCTTGAAGCACTCCTCCCCCCTGCATCCCGTACCTCAAAACGCAGCCGGTACATACCGGCCTTCCCGGCCCTGTAGCTGTAGTCCCGGGGGGCGGCTCCCGATACGATATTCCCCAACAGGCTTGAAGAGATGATCTCGCGGTTATAGGTTGAGGTTCGGCCCTCATCGTCCAGCATGGTATTCTGATTGTAGCGCAGGGTTTCAAGGTAAACGGCGACGGTACTTCCGGCAGCGAGTCTGCCTTGGGTATCGGTAACAATGTACGGGAATTTAACCGTTTCCCCGCCGCGGTAGATGGTTTTGGCGGGCGGACGTATCCCCGCATAGAGTTCCGTCCGGTGAATGAGGCGTGACATACGGCCCGCATAGTTCTGGCGGTCGTCATCGGTAACCGAAGACTGGACTATGTACCGCATGGGCCCCTGTATATCGGAAAAGGAAGGCCGGAATACAAGGCGCGCCTTACCGGCATTGTCCAGAACGCCCTGTTCATCATGAACGGTCCCCGTATCAAGGGGATCGGGCTCCGGGCCGAAGGTATAACCGGGAAAAGCCGGCGGCGCAAAGATCTCGCTTTGGCGGTAGACGCGCCAGGAAAACGGCTTACCCGCCATAACACCGCCGCGCAGGTATTCGGCGGATGCCTCCACCGTTACCGGCGTATCGATCTTCCATTCGCTATCGGGGCTGGAAACACTTACCTGAAAGGTGGGAACGCGGTACTCTTCCACACGGAAGCTGGTATTGGCGGTGTATATCCCCAATCTGAGGGCCGCCGTATATTCGCCCACGCCGGCATCCTGGGGCAGACGGAATTCCCAGGCTGCGCCGCGGTAGGAATCAAGATTTTTTCCTAAATTGTAGACTTCCTTCCCCCGGCTGTCCCGTATGCTGAGGACTATCGGGGACAGGCCGTTGTATTCGTCCAGATTCCTCAAAAATGTCTTAAAGTAGACCGATTCACCGGGCCGATAAACGCCGCGCTCGGTAAAAAAACTCGCGGCCAGGGAATTAACCCCCCGCACCGCACCGGCCAGGTTGAACTGCCAGGCGCTTGAAAGTTCATTGTTGACAATACGGCATACGGCCGTATCCTTCCCCATCTCCGCCGCAAGGTAGAGCGGTTCTTCAACGCCCCACTCGAATGCCTTATCGGTTTTGATAAGGCCTATCCCGTCCTTCCCTGTGGCGGTTGTCTCGGCCAGCAGGAGACCGGATGCGGAGTAGAGGCTCAGTTTTGCGCCCTGTACCGGCACGGCATTGTAGAGCCAGGTAACCCAGCCCAGCACGGTTCCGCCTGAAACCTTTGCGCTTACCCCCAGGTTGGTCGACTGCACCATGATACGGCGGACAGGGATGCTTCCCGCCTCGGAACCTCTGCCCCCGGCGCTTATCTCAACCAGCTTGAGGCCCGCTCCGCTTTCTATGCCGAAGTCGGCCTGGTAGAGGTTGTTAAGGGTATTGGGAAACGGCCTGATAGTGAGGGGGACGCCCTGTAAAGAACGTTTCCCCAGGCCGGGGCTCCCGGCCGCAAGGCTCTGTATATAGGCGGAAACATCGTCGTAGCGGTAGACGGCCGCCGTAATATCCCGCACGTTCCGGTATTTGACGGGGATGCGGTTGGTATCGGCCTCGACAACCAGATTCTCCTTTGGAAGCTCGAAGACAGGGGGCAGGTCCTGGCTGCGGAAGTCGAAGGCCAGGGGCGTGCGGAGCCTGTTCCCCAAAAGGTCCGTGAACTCAGGCGCAAGCTGGAGGTAGTAGGGCTTGCCTGTCTCGAAAGCGGCCCGTATCACCACGGAAGAGCCGTAGTAGGAGAACCGGAGCGAAGGCGGCTGGGGGGTGATGCTGAACTTATCTTCAAAAGACACGGGGTCTATGGGCGAATTGAATTCGACTTCCCACCTGCTCTCAAGCCGCGCGGCCCTGCCCCTGCGGATACGGTCAAGGTCATCGCTTGCATAATAAAAATTGGTAAATACCGAAAAGGTCTGTTCCGCATAACTCTGAGCCCCCGCGGTCATCATAAGGGGGTAGCGTACTACCACACGGGTTCCGTCGGCAGGCATCTCAGGGAAGCTCAGCGCAAGAATATGGCTTGTCTCATACCGGCCGTCATTGTCGAAGAAAAGCGATTCCGGGTGGTAAGAACGCACCGGTACCTGTTTGCCCCCCGCCGACACGCTGACCAGGGGAAAGGCCCAGCTTTCCAGGGGCTGATCGTAGAGCAGGCAGAGCGGGCCTTCGCCTATCTGCCCGGTCCCCGAATTGAGGAACGCGACGAAGCGCGGCTGGCCGGATGTAACAGGCCGTGATCCTGTTTTGCCGCCCATCTGAAAATATTCAACCTCGAAGTATAACCGAGCGGAAACCGACGCCCATTTCCGGCTGCCCGACTCCCCGGCAAGCGGCAGGGAGCCTGATATTTCCACATAGAGCCAGGCTCCGGTACGCGGCTTTTCGGCAGGTTTAAACTGAAGTTCTTTCCCGCCGGCCCAAGTCCAGACACCCCGCACTGTTCTATCGCTGGAATCCTTAACGCTAGAGAAGAAGCGCTGCTCCGTAGTCCGCTGATTGAGGAGCGAGGCGTCCACCGTCTTTTCAAAACGTATCCTGATAGGCCCCTCCGGCCTGCTCATAGGAATAATAGCCGTCCTGAGATACCTCTCCGTCGTGCGCCATTCCGGGTTTTTGGGCGCTTCCTGGTAAAGTATCACCGCTTCTCCCGCTTTGATGGGGGCGTCTCCGCCCGAAGGTTCGTTCTGTGCCCACAGCGCCCGCGGGAGCAGGAACATAAGGAAAAGAGCGGCATATAAACCACGCCCGATGATACAACGCCGGAAAAATACTTTATTCATACCAAATATTCTAATATATTTCTTTTATAAGTTAAAGTGTCGATAAGAGCTTCGGGCGCAGGGGGCCGGACGTGCCCAATTTTCGTACCGTAGGTACGCGGCATCCGGTTCCTCTGGAAGAAGATTCACCTCCGTGCTAATCTTCATTATCCTGTTTCTTAGCACTGCTTCCGATTGTTATCTGCTGATGTTTTGTCTACACGTTGTCCGGGTATCGGTGTACCCTCGGTCTCTGAGTACCGGGTGCGTGTTTCCTCCCAACAGTTCTTTTTCCAGGTATAGCCCTTCCCTCCTTGCTTAGGTCAGGGTCCCTGGGTTCCGGTTCCCCTGCTTCATCGGTACTATGACTACCCTACGACTACTCATGATCCATCCCGCATCGCTTCGTTTTCCGTCGCTCGGCGGTACTGGCAAGTTGCCTCTTTGTTTCGTGCTGCCGTCATGTCCCTGTGTTGGCCTCTCTCACCTTCAAGGCTCAGATGAAAGCCCGGTCGTTTTGTACCCCGCCGTTCCCGTAGGCGGCCCGTTACTCCCAGAGACCATGAGTTCTCGAGGGCTGTAAAAGAAATACAAAAACAGCTGGTTTTGAGGTGTCGACAGGGTAATTTTTGGGTCTTGTGACAGGACGGCTCCTGGAAATTTGGTGGATTTTCCCAGCGCACTGAATATCCGGTTGTTTTTCCCTCTCTTGCGAATGCTGCGGGCATACCTCTCCCTTACAACCAACCGGCTTGGGTTACGCTGCTTTCTCTTTTAACCGGTGCAGCGACGTTCCGCACCGGCCCTGTTGTATCTTGTGGTGCAGTTTATTCACATTGTAGCCAAAGCATACAAGAAACAGTTCACAGCTTACCCTCGCCTTCCCACGGGTGAAAAACCGTCTGAAGTGGCGGTCCTCTTTGGTAACTCCAAACGCTCCTTCTACCTGTATCGAGCGGTTGACCCGCAGCAGAATCCCTTCGTCACTCTTGATGTTCGCCTCCGATTCACCGCGGA
>JAISNI010000115.1 GCA_031276295.1 Treponema sp. | reverse complement strand
AACGGAAGCTGGTTCCGGTACCGGTCTATGGCGATAAACACCGCCCACTGCTTACCTATCGCCGTATCCGGCCCCACCACCTCACGGCCCACCACCGCCAAGCCCCGATCCTGGCCCCGTACCGCACCGGCCGCCGCCGCAAACACCAGCACGCACCATAACGCCACGCGCATCGTTTTCATACCTGCCCCCTTACATAATTAACATTATAGAGAAATTATAGCGGATCGGGACGCAGAGGGCAAGGATGCGTAATGAAACTACCGTGAATTATTCGATTGTATGGGTCAAATTTAGTAAGGTACAGGGGACGGCTTTATGCAAAGGCGCAGTTTACCCCAACCTTCCGGTTCGCGCTCTGCTTTGCGGGGGCTTATTCCGTAAAAACAGCTATGTAACTATTCAATCGTAACGTAATGTCAGAACTTTTCTTGTTCTCGCGTACATTAACGTCTGAATAGTTACACGTTTTATACCCTATCCCGTTTGATCTTTTTTGTGGTGGTCATTTCCATCGGTTCGTCAAGGATAGTGGTCTTTGCTATTTTCTGATAGGAGAGAAGCCGGGTATTTACCTCCGCTATTATCCTGTCGATGCGTTGTTTGATCTGTTCTTTTGCGAGCGCCTTACCGGATTCATCTTTAAGGATCTCCAGATTCGGGTAAACCAGGGCCTCGATGCCTTCGGTTTTCATCTTTTTATCCAACACAAAGCCCCTTACCAGAATCTGCTCTATCTCGTCAAAAAGCTGGAATTCGTTCTCGATTTCTTCGGGGTACACATTTTTACCGCCCCCGGTAACAATGATATTTTTTGTACGGCCGGTAAGGTAGAGGTAATGTTCGTTGTCCATATAGCCTAAATCACCGGTTTTAAGGTAACCGTCGGGGGTAAAAACCGCGGCCGTATCCTCGGGCTTCTCGTAGTAGCCCTTCATAACCATAGGCCCCTTGACGATAATTTCGCCTATACCCCGTTCGTCAGGATTGAGTACCTTCATATCAACCTGGGGAAGCGTTACGCCGACGCTGGTTTCCTTGTAACGTTCAATAGGGTTGAGGGTGATAATGGGCGATGTCTCGGTAAGACCGTAACCCTGAACAAAGTCTATGCCAAGCTGGTTGTACTTGCGGAAAACGCTGGGCGCTAACGGCCCTCCCCCGCAGATACAGATGCGCACGGTGGTGAGGCTTGCCTTTTCCAGCACCGCATGAAATATCTTCTTGCCGGGGTTTACCTTAAAGACCTTTTTTATAAGCCCTGAGATAATCATTAAAAAAGAGATAATGCCGTATACCAAAAAGCCCTTCTCTTTAAGCCCTCTGAGGATTCCGGCCATCACCTTGTTGAAAAGCATGGGCACCCCAAGCAGCATGGTTATCTTCGCTTCTTTAAGATCTTTCAGTATAGCCTTGGTAACCATACGTTTACCAAAGACCACTTCCGCCCCTACGGAAATGGTTTCGATAAAAACCGCCAGCATGGTATAGGCATGGTGCAGCGGGAGCAGTGCATAAAAAACATCGGTACAGTACAGTTTAAGCGGCGCGCCCTGGGCAAGATAACAGTCGGCAACCAGGTTCTGATGGGTAAGCATAACCCCCTTTGGGTTGCCCATAGTACCGGACGTGAAGAGAATGGCCGCCAAGTCCTCCTCCTCAGCCTTATCCAACGCTGCCGGCGGTCCGTCAAGATCGTAAATATAGGCGCCCACACCCTTTTTAAGGGAAATAATTTCCTTTAAAGCGCCCGGATTCTGTATATAGCGGGTATATTTTTCTTCATCTACAAAGAGGGTGGTCGCCCCGCAGATAGTAAGAAGCGCATCCATCTCTTCAAGTTTAACTTGATAATCAATAGGCACGACCGTTGCGCCGGCAAAGAGTATCCCCAGGTAGGCCACCGTCCACTCCGGCGAATTCTTGCCGGTAACCACTACCTTATCGCCCTTGCGTATCCCTTTGGCGTGCAGCCATCGTGCAACGGCTTCTATCAGCGTTAGCGACTCGCGGTAGGTAAGGCTGATGCGGTCAGGCTCGTAAATAGTAAAACAGGGCCGTTCACCGTAACAGGAAGCGGATATCCTGAACACCTCAGGCAGGGTAGGCCAGGATCCTGTAAAATACTTCCCCCTGTATTCTTCCAAAAAAGCCCAAGGCGTGGTCCCGCTCATATAGCACCCCTTTGTGAATTTGATAGAACTTTTCAATTAAAGATTTTGACCCATTGAGACATAAATAGTTGCAAAGAAATTGCAGGATTCTGCCGTATTTTATTATAGAATAAAAAGTCTTTTGTTGTTATACTCTAGTATATGGAAAAATTATTCATCTGTTTATCTGCATCGGTTTTATTGCTGTGTCTTTCCTGTTCGGCCCATATTGAAGGGGTTCTCAAGGCGGATGGTTCGGCGGAAATTGCGATCAACGCATCCCTGGAACCGAGGATGAGCAATCTTATCCGTTCGCTCCAGCGTCAGGCCTCCCGGTCAAAGCCTGCCGGAGAGGTTCCGGTACTGGACGGCCAGGCGATAGCGCGTTCAATGAAGGTTTCCCCGGGCATACGCTCGGTATCGTTTGTCAATACCGCTCCGTCCGCTGTAAAGGGCCGTATCGAGGTTTCAAGAATAGACGAATTCCTGCGCCCTCCGGGGCGGCGGCTTAACTTTATCACCTACGAGCAGAAAGGTTCGTCCGGCGCGCAGGGGAACGGCAGGCTCCTCGTCAGCCTTGACCGTTCGACGGGCCCCGAGATCGTTTCCCTTATCTCGGCGGATGTGGCGGACTACCTTTCCTCGCTTATGGCCCCGGTCGCAACCGGCGAGCGGCTTACCAGGCAGGAATACCTGGAACTGGTCACATCCGTCTACCGCAAAGATGTGGCCGCCGAAATTTCCGCGGCCCGCATCCGCGCAACGGTGGATTTTCCCGGCCCTATCGTTTCTGTCCGCGGCGGGACCTTTTCCGGCAGCCGCGCCGAGTTCGACGTGCCCCTCATCGATCTGTTTGTGCTGGAAAACCGTCTGAATTACGAGGTTGTCTGGAGATAGCGATTTGCGGAAATTACCCGGAATCCGTCCGGCAGTTTGCAACAGACTGCTATAGGGACGGATTCCAAAGCTCATGCTAAAAAACAACCGATGTTTGTATCTTTCTCTCGACAAGCCCTTTACAATTACTTGTCAATTTCTTTTATTCACTATACACTTTATATATAATAAGAATTCGTCTATCATGACGGATTTATAAGCATCTGCTTCATCAATTTCTATGGGGGGTTTTCATGGCAACAATCGGCGCTGTGTCTGTTTCCGGTTCCGGGGAAGACATTGAATTTCCGGTGGAACTGGTTTCATTTATTGACGAATGGAAGATAAAACCGGGCAGTCTTATCATGATCCTGCATAAGACGCAGGAAACTTTTGGGTTTATTTCCCGCCCGGCCGCGGAAAAACTATCCAGGCTTACCGGTATTCCTCTTGCCAGGATTTACGGTGTCATCACTTTTTACCATTTTTTTAAAACAACCAAACCCGGTAAGTACAAAATATCCGTATGTTTGGGAACCGCCTGTTATCTCAAGGGCGGTTCCGATCTTATGGAAGAAGCCAGGACGCTCCTCAAACTTGAAGAGGGGGGGGTAACCGAAGACGGTCTTTTCTCTATCGATCCGGTGCGCTGCGTAGGCTGCTGCGGCTTGGCGCCGGTCATAGTGGTGGGGAACGATACCTATGGCAAGCTCACCAAGGAACAACTCCCCGAAATCATCGCCAAGTATCACAGTGCATAGTACATGCACTTTACTTTAAGCGATCTTGTTACCGATATAACGCAGAATGCCTGCGAATCCGGCGCCGCCCTTGTAGAACTTGAAATAACGGAAAGCGGGAAGGAATTCCGTTTTGTCGTTAAAGATAACGGCAAGGGTATGGATCAGGATGAATTAAAGCGGGCGGTTGATCCCTTTGTTACCGACGGTAAGAAGCATCCGCACCGGAAGGTCGGCTTGGGCATTCCCTTTCTGATTCAGAGCGCCCAGCAATCGGGCGGCGGTTGGAACATCAAGTCCGAAAAGCACGTTGGAACTGAGGTAAGCGCCTGGTTTGATACGGCAAATGTGGATATGCCTCCTGTCGGGGATATTCCGGGGATGTTCAGGACTATTTTTCTGTTTGCCGGCCCGGAAGAGTTGATCGTCCGGCGGAAACGTGAAACCGGGGCAAATCCTACGGAATACGAGGTCCGCAAATCCGAACTTATCGATACATTGGAGAATCTTGAAGATACCGAATCGCTTATCCTGCTGGATAAGTATCTAAGGTCTATGGAAGAAGGATAATACCGAAAATTGCAGGTTTGGGAACGTTTTATATTTAGAGTCTGCCGGTAATGGAGCTATTACGGACAGATACCTTTAGTCTAACGAGGAGAGGAATATGGCTAAAATGACATTGGAAGAACTGAGGAATCTCAGGGATACAAAAAAAAATGATCTGAGAAAGCGTGATGCCGAGGGGAAGGAGATTCAGGTAATAGTCGGCATGGGCACCTGCGGCATTGCCGCGGGCGCAAAGGTAACCCTTGATGCCTTTATAACTTCCCTTGACGAAAACAAGCTGGTGGACAGCGTTATGGTTCGGCAGACGGGCTGTATGGGGCTTTGCCACTCGGAGCCGACGGTAGAGGTGGTGGTTCCCGGAATGCCGGCAGTTATCTATGGCAGGGTAGATGCCGCCTTTGCCGCGGAGATCGTCAAAAAGCATATTATCGGCAGGGAACTTCTGGACAATCACATCCTGGATCGGCCTGCCGCCGATATAGTTGGTTAAGGAGTAAGCAATGGCCTATAATCACTATATCCTTTGCTGCGGCGGTACCGCCTGCGAGTCAAACCGGGGCGCCGAGATCTATGAGATGCTTCATGCCGAGGCGGAAAAACAAGGCGTCAAAAACGAAGTCCAGATCGTTAAAACCGGCTGTTTCGGTTTCTGCGAGAGGGGGCCCATCGTCAAGGTACTGCCGGAAGAATCATTCTATGTTGATGTAAAGCCCGATGATGCGAAAGAGATCATCGCGGAGCAGATACTGAAAGGCCGTGAAGTGAAGCGGCTGCTCTACAAGGGCGAGACCGAAAAGAAGCAGACCATAGCCGTGGAGGACATTGAGTTCTACCAGAAGCAGGTCCGCGTGGTGTTGCGGAACTGCGGGGTCATAAACCCTGAGAATATTGACGAGTACATAGCCCGCGAAGGCTACTCCGGGCTTGAAAAAGTGCTCTTCCAGTGGACCCCGGAAGAAACCATCAACGAGGTAAAGACCTCCGGTTTGCGGGGCCGCGGCGGCGCGGGCTTCCCCACCTGGCTCAAGTGGGATCTGACCCGCAAGGCTCAAGGGGACGTTAAGTATGTGATATGCAATGCCGACGAAGGCGACCCCGGGGCCTATATGGACCGTTCCACGATAGAAGGCGATCCCCACTCGGTCATCGAGGGGATGATTACCGCCGGAAAGGCCATAGGCGCGCACCAGGGCTTTGTGTATATCCGGGCGGAATACCCCCTTGCCATAGACCGGCTGCGGATAGCGCTGAACCAGGCGCGGGAATACGGCCTTTTGGGTAAGGATATACTCGGCTCAGGCTTCGATTTTGATGTGGAGATACGCCTTGGCGCGGGCGCCTTTGTCTGCGGCGAGGAAACCGCCCTGATTAAATCAATAGAAGGCAACCGCGGTATGCCGGTACCCAAGCCGCCGTTCCCGGCCAACAGCGGACTTTGGGGTAAGCCGACGGTGATCAACAATGTCGAGACCCTGGCCAATATTCCGGTGATTACCGCAAAGGGTGGGGCCTGGCTTGCCAGGATAGGCACGGAAAAATCCAAGGGAACCAAGGTTTTTGCCCTTACCGGTAAGGTAAAGAACTCCGGGCTTGTAGAAGTGCCTATGGGAACAACCCTGCGGGAGATAATCTTTGAGATTGGGGGCGGCATCAAGGACAAGAAGAAGTTCAAAGGTGTGCAGACCGGCGGTCCTTCGGGCGGTATTCTTACCGAAGCTGTACTGGATACCCCTATCGACTACGAAAGCCTTACCGCAATGGGCTCCATGATGGGCTCAGGCGGTATGATCGTTATGGATGAAGATGACTGTGTGGTTGACGTTGCGCGCTTCTATATGGATTTCTGCGTTGACGAAAGCTGCGGTAAATGTTCGCCCTGCCGCATAGGTACCACCCAGCTTCTCAATATCCTGGAAAAGATAGCCAAGGGAAACGGCGAGGAAAGCGATCTTGAAAAGCTCGAAATTATAGGCAAATCTATGGCTAAGGCCAGCCTCTGCGCCCTGGGCCAGACCGCTCCGAACCCCACCTTATCCACGGTAAAGAACTTCAGGGACGAGTACCTGGAGCATATACGGGATAAGAGATGCCGATCCGGCAAGTGTAAAAACCTGATACGTTTTGAGATAAATCAGGATAAGTGTATAGGTTGCGGCGCATGTGCAAGGAAATGCCCGGCCGGCTGTATAACCCAGGTACAGGGCAGCGATAAGAAGCGGCCCCCCTATCAGATAGATGCTCAGGCCTGCCTCAAGTGCGGTGAATGTTTTAAGGTCTGTAAATTCGGCTCTGTGATGAAGGTCTAATACGGAGGAAAATATGGTAAACATCAAAATAAATGGAATTCCCGTTCAGGTGGAGGAGGGGACTACGGTCCTGAATGCGGCAAAAAAGGTTAATGTCAATATACCCACCCTCTGTTATAACCCGGATCTGCCCCCCTGGGCATCCTGCGGTATCTGCATAGTGCGTACCGCGGGGCCGGGGTCTGCGCGTATGGCGCGGGCCTGCACAACTCCGGTTGCGGAAAATATGGACATCGTTACCCACGATCCTGAACTTATTGCGGTACGGCGCACGGTGGTAGAGCTTATCCTTTCAAACCACCCCAACGACTGCCTTCAGTGTCCCCGGAACGGGAACTGCGAACTTCAAAGCCTGGCCGCGAACTTCGGTATACGGGAAATGCCCTACAGGAAGGTACTCAATGCCTTACCGGTAGACGATTCCAACCCGGCTATAATCCTTAACCCTGAAAAATGTATACGCTGCGGACGCTGTGTAAAGGTCTGTCAGGATATACAGAATGTCTGGGCGCTGGAGTTCCTGGGACGGGGTATCAAGGGCCGTATAGCAAGCGCCGCAGATACCCCCCTGGGGGAAAGCCCCTGTATCAAATGCGGACAGTGCGCGGCCCACTGTCCGGTAGGCGCTATCTACGAGCGCGACGATACGGTGAAGGTCTGGTCGGCCCTACAGGACATGGACACCCATACCGTCGTCCAGATTGCGCCGGCTGTCCGTGTAGCCCTTGCCGAAGAATTCGGCCTGCCTCCGGGAACGGTTTTTACCAAGAAGATATACGCGGCCCTAAGGCGGCTTGGGTTTAAGACCGTATTCGACACCAACTTCTCCGCCGATCTGACCATTATGGAAGAGGGGACGGAGCTTGTGAAACGCCTTACCTCGAAGGATGCCGTCATACCCCTTATCACAAGCTGCTGCCCGGCTTGGGTCGATTATATGGAGAAGTACTACGCGGATATGATCCCCAACTTCTCTACGGCAAAGTCCCCCCAGCAGATGATGGGCGCCATGATCAAGGCGTACTGGGCGTCGAAGGCCGGGGTTGACCCCGACAAGGTCTACTCGGTATCGGTAATGCCCTGTACGGCAAAGAAGTGGGAAACCAAGCGCAATGATGACATGAAGAGCGCAGGTCATGGTTACGACGTTGACATTTCCATTACTACCCGCGAACTTGCACGCATGATCAAACAGGCCGGCATTGATATACTGAAGCTCCCCGACGAAGAAGCCGATAACCCGCTGGGGCCTTATACCGGGGCGGGCACTATCTTCGGCGTAACAGGCGGCGTTATGGAAGCCGCGGTTCGCAGCGCCTATTTCCTCGTTACCGGGAAGGACTTGGGGGATGTGAATTTTACCCCGGTACGCGGTCTTGAAGGCGTTAAAGAAGCCGATGTTGATTTTCAAAACGGTACCAAGATACGCATTGCGGTTGCCCATCAGATGGGGAATATAGCCGCCGTGCTGGACCGTATACGTGCGGCCAAGGCGGCAGGACAGGAACCCCCCTACCACTTTGTGGAGGTTATGGCCTGCCGCGGCGGCTGTGTGTCGGGCGGCGGCCAACCCTACGGCGCAACCGACGAGGTTAGGTCCCGGCGGGCCGGGGGCATCTACCAGGATGACGAAAGCTCCCAATACCGCTGTTCGCATCAGAACCCCTTTATCAAGCAGGTCTACGATGAATTCCTGGGCGAACCTAACGGCCACAAGGCCCATGAACTATTGCATACCAAGTACGTGCCGCGGGATCTTTATTTGAAATAGCGAAACATAGCGGCTGTTTCAAACCTGACGGGTTTTGAATCCCGCATCGGTAAATTATTATTGCAATCTTTACGTTAAGGGTGTAAAATATAAAAAGTTTTTTACACCCTTGTATTTTGGAGGTTTATATGAAAGTTTTAAAAGGATTTACTCCGGCGGTTTTAATGCTGAGTGTACTTATCCTTGTGATTGGCGGTTGCAAAAAAGAGGAAGCCGGACAAGTTGCGTCCTCTCAAGGCGCCGCACTGCAGGCGGAGGCTCCTTCGGGTAGTCTGGAAATCTGGTCAATTCAGACTACGGGAAACGGGCCCGGTATTTTTCAGCGGGCGGTTGCACGGTTTACCGCGGCCAATCCCAATATCAAAGCAAATCTAACCCTGATAGTCAACGATTCTTACAAGCAGAAACTTGCGGTGGCGCTTGCATCGGGGCAGACCCCCGACGCTTTCCTTTCGTGGTCGGGCGGCCCCATGTACGAATACGCAAAGAACGGTAATATTATAGATATAACCTCGTACATGAATGAAAATAACTACAAGGATAAATTCCTGGATGCCGCTATTGCCCAGGTTACCTATGATGGGAAGATATGGGGTCTTCCTATGCAGAACGTATCGGTCTGTACGGTATTCTATAACAAAGAACTGTTTGCCAAGTATAATCTGGCGGTACCTACAACGATAAAAGAGCTTGAAGCGGTCTGCGATACCCTCAAGCAGAACGGAATCACCCCTTTCAGCCTTGCCAACAAGACCCAGTGGACAGGCTCCATGTACTTTATGTTCCTGGCTACCCGACATGGCGGAACCGAGCCCTTTATCAAGGCGGTAGACGGTTCCGGCAGTTTTACCGATCCGGCCTTTATCTACGCCGGCGAGAAGATACAGGAATGGGTCAAAAAGGAATACTTTAATACCGGCTTTAACGGCCTTGACGAAGATGCGGGCCAGGCCCGGCAGATTCTGTACCGGAACGAGGCCGCCATGCACATAATGGGAAGCTGGTTCAATTCTTCCGCCTTAGTCGAAAACCCCGAATACCATGCGAAGCTGGGCATTTTCAAATTCCCCAGGGATGAAGAGGGCGTGGGCGATCCCAATACGGTTATTGGAACGGTCGGCGATAACTTCTACCATATAGCCAGTTCCAGCAAGAACCCTGCCAAGGCTTTTGAGCTGATTACCCATCTTATTGATGACGAGGCCGTCAAAGATGCTTTGGACGACGGACGCATACCGCCGGTAAAGAATATTCAACTGAGCGATCCTATTCTGGCCGAGCTTTTTGCTCAGGTTCAGTCGGCGCCTGATATGCAGCTTTGGTACGATCAGTCCCTGTCGCCGGAAGTGGCGGATGTACATAAGATCACCAGCCAGGAGATATTCGGTCTGACTTTGACTCCCCAGGCGGCGGCGCAGCAGCTCCAGGATGCCCAGGCCCAGTACCTCCAGAAGTAAATCCAGGAGCCTGTCGCGTTTGTGGATTTTTTGTATGATGTGCCTTTGGCACATCGGGCAAAAATTTACCTAAGTCCGACAGGCTCCCGGCAGTTTTTGGAAGCAGTACCGGAAACGGTAAAGGCGTATTTCTAATGCCGCAGGCAAAACAAACGGTTTATTCTAAAGCGACGGGGTAAACCGTTTTTGCCATCTTAAAATGAGGGTATATTTTTGGAAGGGAAAAAGATTCAGAGTCTTCGTAGTGTAAAACAGCGTTCAATTCGTATCGCAGCAACGGTTTTTCTGTTACCGGCTATTTTTTTTCTTGTCGTTTATATTATCTATCCTATTGTCGAATCTTTTATTACCAGCACTATGGCGTGGAACGGTATGGGACGTAACCGCCGCTTTACCGGTGCGGCAAACTGGGTGAATCTGGTAAAGGATGTTAATTTCTGGAAGGCATTCGGTAATAATGTGAAGATAATGTTCCTCTCGCTGCTTTTTCAGGTACCCTTTGCCATGGTCCTGGCCACGTTTCTTGACGTTACCGAAAAACGGGGGACGGTGTTTAAGGTCGTCTGGTTTTTGCCCTACCTGATTTCGTCGGTTGCTATAGGGGTTCTTTTCAAGTATACCCTGGATGCAAACTACGGGATCATTGCATCGGTGTCCAAACTTTTCGGCGGCGGCGGGGTAGACCTTCTGGGGAATCCCAGGATTGCCCTCTATACCGTTATAGGGGTTGTCTGTTGGCAGTATATCCCCTTCTACATGGTACTCTATCTGGCGGCTTACGGGACCATTCCCGTAGAACTGTACGAGGCGGCCAGTATAGATGGGGCTACCCGTTCTCAGTACTTCTGGAGGGTGTCGTTGCCGCTGCTCAGACCCACGGTCATTTCGGGGATGACCCTGTCTATTATAGGCTCCCTTAAATATTTTGATCTTATCTTTGTGATGACCGGCGGCGGTCCCGGAGTATCCACCGAACTTATGGCCACCTATATGTATAAGACTTCGTTTGTACGGTATAATATGGGCTACGGCGCTACTATTGCCAGCGGTATGTTTATTCTTATCACCTTGGTGGCTCTTATCACCATAGCAACTTTGAACAGGAAAACGGAGATATAACGATGAAATACGATCCGCTGCTTTCGGGAAAAAAGGGATTCTCCTTTCTGTGGTTGTTGGCGATGCTGTTTGCCGTAATCTGGCTGGTGATTGCGGGAGCGCCGTTTCTGTTTCAGATATTCACGTCAATCAAGACCCAGGGGGAATTTATTTCGGGGGGGCTTTTCAAGCTGCCCGAGAAATTCAGCTTTGACAATTATGCGACGGTGATGAAGGGTGGTTTTTATAAATATTTCTTCAACAGCCTGGTGGTTATCGTGGTTTCCCTCACGCTGCTTCTCTTTATCAGCGCGTTTGCGGCCTATCCACTTTCCCGAATGGAGTTCCGCCTTAATAAGCCTATCTTCGCCGCGATAGTGGCGGCAATGTCTATACCTATCCATATCACCCTGATTCCGGTTTTTATTATGTCGATACGGCTTAATATCTACGATAAGATACTTGCCCTGGTTGGGCCCAACGTGGCCTTTAACCTGCCTATGTCAATATTTATCCTTACCGCATTTATGCAGGGGATTTCTAAAGAAATGGAAGAAGCTGCCGAGATAGACGGCTGTGGTAAATTTTATACTTTTTTTAAGGTGATCCTTCCCCTTTCCAAATCGGGACTTGCTACGCTTGGTATTTACAACGGGGTGGTGATTTGGAACGAATTTATTTTTGTTATGGTGCTTACCCAAACCCAGGCAAGCCGAACCTTGCCGTTGGCAATCTGGGAATATCAGGGACAGTATTCTATGAACACGCCTCTGATCATGGCGCTGCTTATTCTTTCTTCTTTACCTGTCATATTGCTCTATATTTTCAGTCAGGATAAACTGGTAAAGGGAATGATGGCGGGGGCGGTAAAGGGATAAAGCAATTTCGGTTGTTGCCTGTTTGTTGTTTTTTGTTCTTCAATGCTTTACAGAGGACTGAATAGTTGCAAATCTTTTATATTTTAGGAGAAGATACGATGAGGGATGAGTTTTTGATTTTTGCCAGGTACAATCAGGAAGCGAATAAGGCTATTTTTTCCATCCTGGATAAGCTGTCTAACGGGGAACGTGAAGAGGAGAGGGGAAGTTACTATGGAAGCCTTTCCGGGCTTGTCCGGCACATAGCAGGGGGAACCGCCTTTTTCCTCGGTATGTTTAAAGCCCCCTTACAGAAAAACGCCGATGCGCAAAAGGCTATTGCCGCGGTTGAAGGTCTCGTTATATCCAAGGAGAAATTGAACGATGAGCAGTGGAAGGACCTGTATAAGGTCCTTGAGACTGGGGATAAGGCATTTATCGCTCTGATTTCCTCACTTTCGGAAGCGGACTTTAAAGCGCCTGTTCCTATCAACTGGTATGGCGGTAATCCGGCTGAAGTTCCCCTTTCCTTTATGCTCCAGAACCTTGTTGCCCACGGAACCCACCACCGCGGCCAGATTTCCCAGATTCTGGATTCCCTTAAGATCGACAACGATTATTCCGGCATTAATGCCGCATTTCTGGCCAAGTAGAACGGGAACATGACAGGGGGAACGCAATGACAAACGAGGAAATATTCGGATGTATCGATCATACCTTGCTGAAGGCTTTTGCCGCATGGGAAGAGATACGGACGCTCTGCGATGAGGCCATACGGTATAAGACCGCATCGGTGTGTATACCGCCGTCCTATGTAAAGCCCTGTTCCCAAGCCTACGGTGAGGACCTCACTATCTGTACCGTCATCGGTTTCCCTCTGGGGTATAATGTTTGCGCGGTTAAAGTCCTGGAAGCGGAAGAGGCAATCGGGGCCGGCGCTTCAGAGTTGGACATGGTTATCAATATTACCGATGTGAAGAACGGTTATTTTGATCGTGTTGAAAAGGAAATTGCCGCACTGAGGAAGACTGCGGGCGGCCGTATCCTCAAGGTTATTGTTGAAACCTGCTATTTAAGCTGTGAAGAAAAGATACGTCTGTGCAAAATCGTTACCGATACAGGCGCCGATTATATCAAGACCTCTACGGGCTTCGGCAGTGGAGGGGCGGTCCTTGACGACATAAGGCTTTTTAAGGAACATATAGGCCGTGATGTGAAGATGAAAGCCGCGGGCGGGGTTAAAACCAGGGAAGACCTGGAAGCCTTTCTCGGCGCCGGATGTAGCAGGATAGGGACCAGTTCGGCGGTACGTTTGCTGACGCGGGACTAATATTTCTGTTGATAATGGCTCTTCCGCTTGCGTGAAAGGGTCTTGTATTATACACTTGAGACCATGACACGGGGTATCCTTATTGTCGGCGACGATGCGCCTCTTACAACCGCCCTTATGGCCGAAGCGGCCAAACGGGTTGAACGCTTTGCTTCCGTTATCATTCCAAACCGCATTTCAGGCCCCGATTCGGAGATGCCCGATTTCTCTTTAGGGGCTGCGGACAGACTGACATGGAATCCGTCGAGCCCTATCTCAGCCCGTACCCTTATCCTGGCTGCCGAGAACAGGCTTGAGCACATAGATGACGCTGTCTTGGTCTGTTCGCCGCCGGCGGTTTGCTGCCTGCCGGAAAAACTTGTTCTGCGGGAAATTGAAACTATGGTAAACGACCACATTATCGGCTGGTTCTACCTGGTTAAAGAACTGACGGCAAAGTTCCGTTCCCGGCAGTCGGGAAGCCTTTCGCTTATTGTGGCGGAAACCGGCCCCGCGGGTAAAGGCAAAGACAGCCTCGTTGATCTTCTGGGGCCGGCAGCCGCGGCTTCATTCCGCGCCTTTGCCCAGAGCCTCCTCTCCGCCGCGTTTAACGAGCCTTTTTATGTTTTCGGCTTTTCAAGTACCGAACAGAGCGGCGACCCTGAATTCTGTTCGTTTCTCTTTAAGATCATTGACGAGCGGAACAAACGCGACAACGGCAAATGGCACAAGCACGGTAAATTCAGCTTCTTCAAGTAACGTATGTTTGGTACGGAAAAAATTCAACCGCGAAGCGCATGAACGGAATAAATACACGCTACTTAAAATAGTTAAGCCCCGCTTCAAAAATTCTCTGCCGTTTATTGTCCGGAATGTTGATATGGACATACTCCCCGGCGCGCTCCGAATGGCCCATCTTGCCGAGTATTTTGCCGTCGGGGCTTGTGATTCCTTCAATGGCAAAATCGGAACCGTTGGGGTTATCAGGTTCGGCAAGGCCGGGACGGCCCTCGGCATCCGCATAGCAGAACGCAACCTGTCCCCGCCTGAAGAGCCCTTCGGCTTCATCTTCACCGATTACAAGACGGCCTTCACCGTGGCTTACCGGAATGACATGCACGGTTCCGGGCTCTTCCAGGGAAAGCCAGGGCGAAGATACGGACATGATCCGTGTGCGGACCATACGGGAAACATGGCGGCCTATGCGGTTAAAGGTAAGAGTAGGCATACCGGCTTCCGCGCCGCGGTAAACGCCGTAGGGAAGGAGGCCCAGCTTGATAAGAGCCTGAAAACCGTTGCATATCCCCAGCATAAGGCCCTGCCGCCGTTCGAGGAGGTCCCGTACCGCATCCATGATACGCGGCGCGCGCAGCACATTGGCGATAAACTTTCCCGAGCCTTCAGGCTCATCCCCGGCGCTAAAACCTCCCGACAGGGCCAGGAGCTGAGCCTCTCCTAGTGCTTCCGCCAGGCGTCCGATAGATTCCCGTATTTCATCACGGCTGCGGTTTCTGAATACCACCAGCCGGGTCCGGGCGCCCGCATCGCGGAACTTCCGCTCCATGTCCCATTCGCAGTTTGTACCGGGAAAAACAGGCAGAACCACTAGGGGGCTGGAAGCGGAATGCGATTTTGGGCGGGGAGCGTCTTTGCCCGGGCCGGAGCCTGCCGGAGTGATACCGGCGGAAAAATAAGCGTCCATGCCTGCCGGGATTTTCGCTGCGCCGGGAGGCGGTTCCGGCGTTTCGGCTGCGGTGGCTCCGGTGGAGGTTTGGGGGTAGACTTGGGAAAGGGGGTACTCGTAAGCGCGGCGCAGAACGGCCAGATGCGTTTCGGCAACGTCGAACTCCGGGTTTTCCTCCTCGGCAGGGGATGCTTCAGTTTCTCCTTCTGCGCCGTTCCGTACTATGCGGAAAACAGGTTCGGCAACGGTAACACCCGCTATCACGGGGCAAAGGCCGGGCCGGCTGAGGATACCCCGCGCGGCGGGGCCTTCAAAGTCTTTGCCGTCAATTTCGACAAGCACGGAACCGGCATAGCTGTCGTGATTGCCGAAATGCAGGGCCTGGGCATAAACCTCGATTCCGGCCGTATTGCCGAAGGCCATAAGCGCCAGGGCTGCCGCAACGCCGCCCGCCCCTACAGGATAGGCCGCCTTGACAAGCCCGGCCTCGGACAGCGCCGTCAGTGCGTCCATGTTTGCCTTAAATGTATGCCATTCATCCCCAGGCAAAGCGGTTTCCTGCCCGGCGTCTCCGTCCTTTCCGGCGGGGGATTGGCTGAGAAGGAGCAGCACGTTACCCGGAATCCCGCTCAACGCGCCTGAACGTATTGCCGCCGCGGGCGCGGTCCCTGCGGCAAAGGCAACCAGGGTCGGCGGAACGGTGATCTTAATATCCCGCTCCCGGTCTATATACGTGCCGGACATAGAATCCTTGCCACCTATGGCGGGAACTTCCAGGTAAAGCTGGGCTTCAAGCGCCCCCAGGAGGGCGGCGGCAGGCTTGCCCCAGGATTCGGGACCTTCGGGCCGTTCAAAATACTCCTGGAGCGAAAGCCGCGCTTTCCAGGGCTTTCCGCCCAGACAGCAGAATTTTGCCAATGCCTCACGGATTGCAGCCTTTGCACCCTCGTAAGGACTTCGGGAACTCTGCTCAGGATCATAGCCAAAGCTCATAAGGCTTGCGGTTAGGCTTTTCTTATCAAGGGATGGAAGCAGGCTTGCCATGCCGCATTCGGGGGTTCCCTGTTCCTTCCCTCCCCAGGGAAAAAGCACGGAAGCCGCGCCTATGGAACCGTCAAAACGTTCGGTCAGACCCCGCCTGCTCCCTGAACGAAGGGAGGCAAGTTCCCGCTCCAGGTTGTCGAGCAGAACCCCCGCGGGAAGGAGCGGTGCGGCGGCTTTTTCGTTTACCGCAGGGGCTGTGCCGCCTGCGGCATGAAGGGAGGCACGGGCTTTACGGGGCGCGCCGTTGGAGTTAAGAAAACGGCGGGAAAGGTCCGCAATAACTTTTCCCCTCCAGATCATGCGCAAATGAGCGGTGCCCTCGTCGGCGGAGCTTACCCTGGCGATGACCGCGGCCTCAAGGTTTTCCTCCGCCGCATACCGGATAAGGGCTTCGGCATCCTGTGCATCGACCAGCACCGCCATGCGTTCCTGGGACTCGGAGATGGCTAGTTCTATGCCGTCAAGCCCCTGATACTTCTTTGAGACCGCATCCAGATCAATGTCGAGCCCCGCGGCAAGCTCTCCGACGGCCACGGAAACACCGCCCGCGCCGAAATCGTTGCACCGCTTGATGAGGGCGCTTACCTTGGGATTGCGGAAAAGCCGCTGGAGTTTCCGTTCTTCAACGGCATTACCCTTCTGAACCTCGGCCCCGGCAGTTTCAACCGATTCCCCCGTATGTACCTTGGAAGAACCGGTCGCTCCGCCTATACCATCGCGGCCGGTTCTTCCGCCTACAAGGATGACAAGGTCGCCCGTTCCCGGTTCCTCGCGGCGTACCCATGCCTGCGGTACGGCCCCGATAACCGCGCCCAGTTCCATCCTTTTTGCGGTAAAGTCCGGATGGTAGAATTCGGCAACCTGACCGGTTGCCAGACCTATCTGATTCCCGTAGGAAGAGTACCCTGCCGCAGCTTCCCTGGCTATCTTGAGTTGGGGCAGCTTGCCCGGCAAGGTTTCCTCAAGGTTGCGCCGGGGATCGCCGCCGCCTGAAATCCGCATAGTCTGGTGGACATAGGCCCGCCCGGAAAGCGGGTCCCTAATGGCCCCGCCAAGGCAGGTGGCCGCGCCCCCGAAAGGTTCAATTTCCGTAGGGTGGTTGTGGGTTTCGTTTTTGAAGAGGAGCAGCCAGGGTTCGGCGGAACCATCGCTGAATTCCGCGTTGACCTTGATCGTACAGGCATTGATCTCCCGTGAAAAATCCACATCATCAATGAGGCCCCGTTTTTTAAGCGCTTTGGCGCCAATGACGGCCATGTCCATGAGGGAAGGCGGGGGGCAAGGATGCTCATCACCGTATACTTCCCGGCGGGTCTGCCGGTAAAGATCGAGGGCCTTTTGAAGATCCGGGGGAGCTTCCCCGGCTTCGATATCCTCAAGAACGGTATTAAAGGTGGTATGACGGCAATGATCCGACCAGTAGGTATCCAGAATGCGCAGTTCCGCAAGGCTGGGATCGCGGTTTACCGAAACAAAATAGTCCCGACAACACGCGAGGTCCTCGGCTGACATGGCAAGCGCATATTGACGGCCAAAGTCCAGGGGCTTACCGCCGCAGGAAGCCGTTTCTTGCGGCGAATTCTTCGCATCCGGCGCGGAGCCTTCCCCGCGCTTGCCGTCTGTACCGGATATGACGGCGCGGGTAAAGCCTTCCAGCACCGGTACATCGGGGACCGCCGTTTCCTCGTCTTCCAACGAGGCAGGCATGGCGGCGGACGCCTCGCGGGAATCGACAGGGTTGATAAGGTACTGCTTGACGGCATCCAGAGCCGCATCCGAAAGCGGTTCGACTTTGGTCTCAAAAATATAAAAAACAGCGCATTTTACAATAGGTTTTACACCGCTTACCAGCTCTATGCACTGTTCCGCGGAGTCCGCCCTCTGATCGTACTGCCCGGACGCGTATTCAATTCCCAAGTACCGTTCAAACACGGCCTCTGAACACTCTTCACGTATTGAACCGGATGCGCCCTTTGAATAGGCATCTCCTTTAACACAAGCACCGGCCGCACGTAGATCCTCGCCGTAGTACAATCTGTCGCACTGGGGCTCGGAGAAGACCGATACGGCGGCCAGAGCGAACTGGTCCGCGTCAAGATGGGCCGCATCATAGCGGTGGAGTATGCGCAGCTTTTTAAGGCGGGCCAGTTCGGGAAACCTCCGCCCCAAAAACCCCGTCAACTCATCCGCAAGACGCCGCGCCTCAACATCAAAACCCGACATCTTTTCAACAAACACCCGTCTAACCTTCGCCTTATCATCAATACCAACCATACGTCCCCCATATTGTCATTATCCAGGAAAGAAAGCTCATTGACAATATAGATCAAAAGGGGTATAAATAGGGTAAGGTCCAATAGCTCAGGGGATAGAGCGGCCGCCTCCTAAGCGGCAGGTCGGCCGTTCGATTCGGCCTTGGATCAGAAGCGTGTTTTCTAAGGCCCGGTGAATACGGGGGGTAATACATGTCGATTCGGAGCCCTTTTCGATGTCAACGACCAGACAATACCGTCGTCGCTCCCGCGGTGGGCTCTTGCTCAAAGAACGGAGATAGGCGGGGGTTCGCATTTTATCCTGTCATTCTTTTTTATTTCCATATTCCGCTAAAAATACTATTTCCCGTATCAAATCCGCCCAACAGAACTGTATCAGGCATAACGGCGCTATCTTTGCCGCGTATTTCTTATAGGCTCCCCAGCCCTATTTGCTTTACCAGAAATCCCGTCGATACCTTTATCCCGAATATATCGTTCATTGTCGCCTGTATGGTTGTATATGACAGGTGTCCACGGCCTTTCAGGTACGCCGTTACGGCCATAAGTTTCGGCCCGAACAGATTCCGCTCCCCCTCGGCTATAGGCGCGCTATGATATGCCTGACAGGTTTCACACCAATACTGGTTAGATGGTTTTGTCAATGTGTTCCGGCGAAAATGGGGTTCTTTCGTGCTTTTTATGGCCTTTTTGGGCCCCCTGTGCGCATTTTTGCCCCTGCTCCCCTTCTTTTTTCGGTGGTTTGGTTATATCCGACGATGGCGGTTGAGAGGAGTTTGTTGAGTTCTTTTCCAATCGGGCTATCTTTGCACTGAGTTTTTTTACCAGCCGTTTTAACGCTTCTCTTTCTTTTTGTTGTTCCTCCTCAATGACCTTTAACCTGTCGGCCGCTATCTTTTCCCAAATCACTTCTCCCGTATAGATACTTTTTTTAACTTAATCAAATGCCCGCTCTTCACTTCCCTTATCCCCGGTGAACGGTTACAAAGAATTTAACCGCGAATCACGGTCGCTTTTAAAAATAGATGCGTTGGATACCTAAAACCGGTACACCGCTTCGTTATCACTGGTGTCGATGTAGGTTATTTTGATTTCACCGTACTGATGCCGCACCGTTGATTCCCTGACGGCATCTACCGGCGTATGGCCCACAATCTGGTGATACCCGGCCACGGGGTCCCGTTCCAGAGCGGGGGGCCTTATCCAGATGGGGCTTTGGGTTACGTCGTTGCCGTATATGTCGCGGCCGTCGAAATTCAAAATGTTCCGGTCCTTCGTGAAGGCACCGTTGATCTCCTCAACGCTGGCGGCACCGATTTTTTTCATAAAGGTATTGGAAACCCCCGCGTGGGAAACAAGGTACTTGTCCGGGGTAACGTATACGATGTTCAATAGATCCATGTTCCGTTCCAGAATGTCGTAGATATACAATTTATTTTTATGCTGATAGCCCGAATACTCCTGATGAAAAATCTGCCCCACATAGTGATAATCGTGATTCCCCAGGCAGAGTTTTATCCGGCGGTCCGCCCTGGCGGTTTCGCAGAGTTCCCGAAAATTGCCGAGCTGCCGGAGAAAGGATATGTCAAAGCTGTCAAAATAATCGCCGGTAAAGTAAAATTCGGCAAAATCCTCGTCCAGATATTTTTTCCAGTGTGGTCTGCCGTGAATGTCCCCAATCGCCAATCTCATCGTATCTTTAGGATAGCATAAAAAATTTTTCCGTTCTACCCCTATGAGTGCCGAGCAACAGCACTTGCTCGCCGAATAACACCTTGAGGGAACGCGGGGGTGCCTGGCACCATAGGCGTTCATTTAAAATTTTAAGCCCTTGGGGTTTAATTCCCAGCCCCTGGTGGCGGGGATTTTTTATTCACGAACAGACACGCACGGAAGAAGAAACGACGATGCTTTCTC
>JAISNI010000083.1 GCA_031276295.1 Treponema sp. | reverse complement strand
CGGAAGGGCATACGTTTTTCCAAAGACCATCGTATGCACAAAATTGTTATTGCGCTGGTTATTAACTATTGGTTCTTTCAGAGAATTATTTGGTAATCAACACCTTTCGCCCACCACCCTCATTTTAACCATTTTCTAACAATTCATTCATAAGCAGCTAACGCGGCGTCTTTATGGTTAAAGCATCATCTATACATAAGGAGTTATGAATGAAACGATCATCACTGGCGTTACTGTTGGGCATTGCCCTCCTCTCTTCGGCTTATGCAGGCGGAAAAACGGATGGGGCAAGTTCCCCGGTGTCTGCCTCGGCTCCCGCACCCTACACCATCGAGGTTGCGGGTTCAACTTCGGTTACACCTCTCATGGAACTTTTAGCTGCCGGTTATGCCAAGGTACGGAGTAATGTAAAAATCAACATCAACGGTACCGGTTCTTCCGACGGCATCAAAGCCGCGGCAGCGGGAACCAGCGAGTTGGGTATGTCAAGCCGGGAACTTTCCCCCACGGAAAAGGGGACAGGGCTTACCGAACTTATCATTGCTATCGACGGTATCGCGGTTATCGTGAACCCCGGCAACCCGATAAGCAACCTGAGCCTGGATCAGATCCGTGATATCTACACCGGAGCTATCACGGACTGGAGCGCGGTGAGCGGCGGGGCCAAGAGCGGCAAGATCGCCGTGGTTTCGCGGGAACCGGGTTCCGGCACCAGGGGCGCGTTTGAGGAAATCGTCCGGTTCCAGGACAAACTCCTCCCCGGGGCTACGGAATTTGACGGTACGGGTGCTGTCAAGGCTGCGATTGCCGGAAATGCCGATGCCATTGGGTACATCTCCCTGGGTTCGGCGGATAACTCCGTCAAACTGCTTTCTGTTGCAGGAGTGGAGGCTACCACTGCCAATGTAGTAAACGGCAGCTACAAGATAGCCCGTCCCTTCATCGTTCTTTCCAGTAAGCAAACCATCAAAGAAGAGACTCAGAAATTTCTTGACTGGATAATGACCGCCGCCGGGCAGGACATCGTTAAGACAAGCTGGATTTCGGTTAAATGAGCCTCCGCGGAACAGGGGGTATTAAACCAGACTTTCGAATACCAGAAAGGAGGGATAGGTAAGCCGATACAAGCAAGAAGAAACCTTGGGCGGGCTTCTTCTTGCTTCCGCTTGCCCCTCTAAACGTATGAACAACCGTAAAAAAATCGACCGATTCTTTGCCATGCTTTTCACGCTAACATCCCTTATTTCAGTAATGGCCCTGGGGGCTATTCTTGTTTTTGTCTTTGTCCAGGGGGCGGAACCTTTTACCGTTTCCACCGCGCCGGGTATACAACTGGTCGTCGAGGGGATTGAGGAATTTACCGTGAATGGGCAGCCTTTTAAGCGGGAACAGGGAACCATTACCCTGCCGGAGAATACACCAAAACTGTCAATCCGCTTTACAGGCGGCGGGAATGAACGTATTCTGGAATTGGGAATCGATACTAACGAAAAGAATCCCGGAAAAAAATTGCTGTTTACGCAGCATGATGAAGGGGAGATAAGCTATCCCGAAGCCTCGATCTATACCATAAGCTATCCCGGAATAATTGCGGGTCTCCGTCAGAAAATACACATTATACTTCCCGACCCCCCGTATAATTTCTTCCGCTTTATAAGCGGGCGCGAATGGCGGCCTACCTACAATAAGGTCTACGGTATCCTCCCCATGATAGCCGGTACAATACTTGCGAGCTTCGGCGCCCTGGTTCTGGGAGTTCCCATAGCCCTTCTCTGCGCGGTTTTTCTGGCGGAATTTCTTCCCGAAAAAACTGCGGCTATTGCCCGGGGCTGTATAGAACTCCTTGCGGGGATTCCCTCGGTGGTATACGGCTTCTTCGGCCTTATGATCCTGGTGCCGCTTGTAAAAAATACGTTCCATGTGGCGGCGGGGAACGGCCTTCTTTCGGCAATCATCATACTTGCGGTGATGATCCTCCCTACAGTTATCACGATAGCCGAAACAAGCATGAGGGCTGCGCCCCAGTCCCAGCGGGAAGCGAGCCTGGCACTGGGGGCAAGCAAAATGCAGACCGCCTGGCGAGTTGTGCTGGTCCATGCCCGATCCGGGGTAATTGCGGGAATCATCCTGGGGGTCTCGCGGGCTGTGGGAGAAACAATGGCGGTAATCCTTGTAGCGGGCAATTCGGTACAGATGATCCACGGGCCGCTGGACAGTATACGGACACTCACCGCCACCATTGCCCTGGAGATGGGATATGCACAGGGGAGGCACGGGAGCATCCTCTTCTCGATAGGGGCGGTACTCTTCATCCTTATCCTCATACTTAACAGCGCTATTCTCTTTATCCGAAGACGGGAGATTCCTTCATGATAACAACTCCATACGAAACTCATCTTAAAAACGATAATCCTGCTATTCAGGCCAAGGCCGATAGCCGTAGCTATAGGAGGGAAAAACGAAGAATCGGGGACGCCTTCTTGTACGGCATCATGGCCGGTTCCCTCATCCTGACGATTCTCCTCCTTTTTGCTATTCTGGTTTATATCGGGGTGCAGTCGGCGGGATACCTGAATTTTTCTTTTATCCTTGGTTCCGGGGACGGCGGGATTCTTCCCATGATTGTTACGACCGTTTACGTGGTACTGCTCTCCCTGGGGATAGCCCTTCCCATCGGCGTGATGACCGCAATCTACCTGAACGAGTACGCAGGGGAGACCGGCCTTATCCGTGTTATCCGGCTTGCGATAGAAACACTGGCGGGGATACCCTCGATCCTCTACGGACTCTTCGGGCTTCTCTTTTTCTGTCGGCTTTTCAAATTCGGCCAATCCATAGCCGCGGGAGCCGCCACTTTAAGCATTATGATCCTGCCGGTGATAATTCGTACCACCGAGGAGTCCCTTAAGACCATCCCCGACGAACTGCGGAGCGCATCCCTCTCTTTAGGCGCAACTCAATTTCAGACTATCCTCCATGTAGTGTTGCCCGGGGCACTGCCGGGGATAGTTACCTCCGCCATTCTGGCCATAGGCCGGGTAGTCGGGGAATCGGCGCCGGTACTCCTTACCGTAGGGATCACGCGGAACCTGCCGAAATCGATCTTCGATTCCGGCAGAACCCTGACTATTCACCTGTACTACCTTACCAAAGAAGCGATCAACCCTGACGATTTCGGTAAGGCGTTCGCTACCGCAGGGGTGCTTATCATTCTGGTAGCAATTATCAACGGAGCGGCCAAATGTATAGCCGGAAGATTCAACAGAAAATGGGGAGGCGGCGCATGACGGATACAAAAGTGGATGCCGAAAATAAACTGAATATCGGAAAATTGAATCTATTTTATGGTGAATTCCAGGCATTGAAGAACATAGTCTTTACCCTTGGGAGGCGGGAGATCGCCGCGCTTATAGGCCCCTCGGGGTGTGGAAAATCGACCTTTATCCGGGTGCTTAACCGGATGAACGACCTTATTACAGGCTGCCGCACGACGGGAACGGTGTTGCTGGATGGTCAGGATATCTATGAACTGGATGTAACGGAACTACGCAGCCGTGTAGGGATGGTGTTTCAAAAACCAAACCCCTTTGCCATGTCTATCTTTGACAATGTGGCCTACGGTCCGCGGATGCAGGGCATGAGGGACAAGGGGCGTCTTGCCGAACTGGTGGAGAATTCCCTTGTCAAGGCTGCGCTTTGGGATGAGGTAAAGGACAGGCTCAAAGCGCCGGCCATGCGTCTATCCGGCGGACAGCAGCAGCGTCTCTGCATTGCGCGGTGCATAGCAATGGAGCCTGAGATCATTCTGATGGACGAACCGACGAGCGCGCTGGATCCTATCGCTACAGGACGGATAGAAGAACTCATGGCGGTGTTAAAAAAGGATTACAGCATCATCATTGTAACCCACGCCATGCACCAGGCCGCCCGCATAAGCGACCGGACAGCTTTTTTCCTCCTGGGAGAGCTTATCGAATATGGGGAGACAAAAGCCATCTTTACCAATCCCCGCGATAGACGTACCGAAGATTATATTTCAGGCCGATATGGATGATAACATGAATACACGGATACTATTTTTAGAAGAACTGAACCGTATACGCCATGACATACTGGCGATGGCCTCGCGGGTAGAGGAAGACTTGGGGAATGCCTGGGAAGCCCTGCGGAATAATGACCGGGAACTGGCGCAGGAAGTAAAAGCCGGGGACGCGGTGGTCAACGCCATGCAGTTGAAGATTGAGGATCAGGCGGCGGTACTTATAGCTACCCAGCAACCGGTGGCGCGGGATCTCCGCGAACTGGTAACCATATTCAAATTGACGGGGAATCTGGAACGGGCCGGAGATCATACGGTGCATCTAGCAAAGGCCGCATTGAAGCTCTCAGGCGAGCCCTCATTCCGCGCGCTGGAACACCTGGAAAAGATGGTTCAAACCGGCAGGGAAATGCTCCGCGCTTCGATATCCGCGTATCTCAGCCAGGACACCGATGCGGCACGGAAAACTGCGGCCCTGGACGACCGGATTGATGAGGAACATCACGCCCTCACGAAGGAAATACTGGGGCTTATGAGGGAACATCCCGAGCTTATCAAAGAGGCGGTGCGTATCCTTAACACTTCGGGCTTCATGGAACGTTTGGGGGATCATATAACCAATATATGCGAGGGCATAATTTATATGGTAGAAAATAAACATGAAGAACTGTAACCTTGAGAGCATAAAATGGCAAAGGCGGTAATCCTTATCATTGAGGATGAAGATGATATTCAGGAAATGCTCTCGTTGGCGATGGCCAAGGAAAATTGGTCCCTCCATGTGGCAAAAACAGGGGAAGAAGGGCTTGCCATGTTGAAGCAGCATCCGGCGGACTGCGTTATCCTGGATATTATGCTTCCGGGGATAGACGGGTTCAAGGTTCTCAAGAAGATCAAGGGTGAACCGGATATGAAGGGCGTTCCGGTGATCATGACCACTGCGCGGGGAGAAGAAGCCGATATAGTTACCGGCCTGGAACTGGGGGCCGATGATTATGTAGTAAAACCCTATAGCCCCAAGGTTCTTACCGCACGGGTACGGGCAGCTCTGCGGCGGCGGGAGGAAGCCGCCGAAGCCCCCAAGGAAAGGACATGCTGGCGTCAGGGGCGGATCAGCCTTGATTCGGCCAAACACGAAGCCGCTTTGGATGAAAAACCTTTAAATCTTTCGGCCACCGAGTTTGCCCTGCTCCAACACTTCCTCTCCCGTCCGGATCTGGTTTTTTCCCGAAATCAGATCATTGCCGCCGTCCACGGTTCCGATTATCCTGTTACGGATAGGTCCGTGGATGTACAGATCCTGGGGCTGCGGAAAAAACTGGGAAGCGCGGGGGATCTTATCGAAACGGTTAGGGGTATAGGCTACCGGCTTAAATCGTTATGAAAACAGTATTCCATAAAAGCATAGAGGTTCTCTCGATTGCAGCCCTGGGGCTGTCTTTCTTTTTTATTCTGGCGATCCTTGTCTTTATGAATTCCCTCTACTACGAGACCAATACACGGAACCTACGAGACGCTGCCCTGGCCCTCCGTTCCGCGCTGCCGGAGGGCTATTTTCTTGAATCCGGGCGGCATCTGCCCTGGCTGGAGGATATAAAGCATAATTCCTACCGGCTTACCCTTATCGATACCGGGGGGAATGTCCTTGAGGATTCTCAATTTGACCGGGGGAACCTGGACAATCACCGAAACCGGCCCGAAGTAGCCGCCGCCCTTGCAGGACAGGAGGGGAGTTCGCTGCGGAAATCTGACACTGCCGGAATAGACAACCTCTATATAGCCCTACCGGTCTATGCGCCAGGCATTACAACCGGCAACAATGATACTGCGGGGTCTAACAAAGCCACGCCAATCGGGGTATTCCGTCTTGCCCTGCCGGTACGGAATTTCCGCGTCCGTATCGCCGCCGCTGCTCTTCCCTATCTGTACCTCCCCGTGCTGATCATCGCCGCCGCTATCGGGGCGGTGTACCTCTTTTCCCGCTCACTAGGCAAATCCTTTACCCGCCTTGTGCAACTGACCCAAGCCGTGTCATCTGTGCCGGGCCTTGAAGCCGCCCCCAATCCGCCGCTTATCTCGGACACCCAGGAATTCGCAAGCCTCGAAAAAGCCCTGCGGGATATGACCGCGGAATTAACATGCAGGATACTCGATGCCCGGACGGAGGGCAGCCGTCTTCAGGGTATCCTCAACGGTATGAGCGAAGCGGTATTCGCTATGGACAGCCGCCTTATGCTCAGCCTGGTCAACCCTCGTGCCCGCGAACTTTTCGACATTCCTGCCGATAGGGAAACTACCTCCCTTTCCCTTCTGGAAGCAACCCATTCTATGGAACTGGAAACAGCCGCCCGGCGGGTAATCAGCGATGGAACCGCCCTGGAATCGGAATTGAGCCTCCCTGGAACCGGCATCCGGCATTTCTTCAGAGTATTCGCCGGCCCCCTTGGCGGTACGGAAGCGACTGGGGACGGTGTAGTAATTGTGCTGGGGGATATTACACGGCTCAAGCGGCTTGAACAGATACGCAAAGATTTTGTGGCCAATGTCTCCCATGAACTGCGAACCCCTATCCAAGTGGTCAAAGGCTGGGCCGAAACCTTGCAGGATTCCCCGCCTGATGATCCTGAACTGCTGCTTCGCGGCATACGGATCATTGAAAAAAACGCACGCGCTATGGAAAACCTTACCACCGATCTTCTAAACCTTGCCGCCCTCGAGGACCCGGAGAGCGACCGACCTGAACTGAAGATGGAGTATATCAAAAAACTTCTGGACGAGGCCGCCGAAGCGGTAGATTTTTTGGCGCGGGAAAAGAAGACCTCTATTTCGGTATCATGCTCCGCGGACATTCAGGTAAAGGTATACGCATCCCTTATCATTCAGGCTTCTATTAACCTTCTGGACAACGCTATAAAGTATACACCGCCGGGATCAACGGTTATAATCAGAGGGGCTGTTGTATCGGGGGAACTTACCATTGAAGTACAGGATAACGGTCCGGGAATTCCGCCTGAACATCTGGAGCGTATCTTTGAACGGTTCTACCGTATCGACCGCGCCCATAGCAGGGAAGCGGGCGGTACCGGACTGGGGCTTGCGATAGTCCGCCATATAGCCCTGCTGCACAAGGGCTTAGCGGAGGCGGAAAGCCGCGCCGGAGAGGGTTCCCTTTTCAGAATACGGCTGCCCGTTTCCTGAATAACGGCGCTGGTATAACCGGAAGACTGATAGAATGCTCTGTGCGGATGATGAAACGTTAAGAATACAGAAGTAAAAGGAGCGCGTATGAAAAGCGTATGGTTCTATGAATATCCCATCGGCGTCATTGGGATTGCCGAAGAAAACGGCGCCTTATCCCAGGTGTTTTTGACCAAGGATACATCCTTTAAAGATTTTGAAGCCGTAAAAACACCCTTAATTGAAAAAGCATCGGTACAATTTGCCGAATACTTCAACGGGAAACGCGGCAAATTTGATGTACCCTTATTACTACACGGTACAGCTTTTCAGACAAAAGTATGGAGAGCTCTACAAACCATTCCCGCAGGCATTACCCGGAGTTACGAGGATATAGCCATACAGATCGGCAATCCGAAAGCAAGCCGCGCCGTAGGCATGGCCAATAAACACAACCCCCTGTTGATTATTATTCCCTGCCATCGGGTGATTGGTAAAGATAATAAGCTGACCGGTTACGCCGCAGGAATTGCCGTAAAAAAATATCTGCTGGAATTGGAAAAATGTTATGTCTGAACAATATTTTACATACGGCGAAAAAAATTGATCGGCTAACAGTTTGTTGCGCTTCAGCGCAACAAACTGTTAGGTATACGGCATAGGCGGACTTACACTCCGAATCTTCCGGTGAGTGTTTTGGTAACTTCATTTTACCGGACTTGACGATGCCTTTTCCTGCTGCTTTCGCACTTCAGATTTGATTTATCCGTTCAACCGTGAAAAATCAAAATCTTCATGGTCAAGCTGTTCAGTGAGGTCCCCTAAATGCCGGTTCCTGTTCATGGCGTTGGTACATTCCCGTACCCCGTCTGTAGAACCCAGGAAGATGATCCCCTTTATAAGGTCTCCTTCAAGGACAATTTTGCGGTACACCTTATCCGCGGAAAAGCACTTTGTCGTAAGTTTATTTTCCGCATCAATATTACCCGCCGATGTAAGGCTGATACCGGCTACTTTGAGCGAGGTACTCGGCGCCTGGGGAATATATGCGCTCAGTTCCCCGGTCATGGAAGCGCCGGCGGCTTTGCCCTGAGCCATTGCAATGGGCCATATACCGCAGGGCTGTCCCTCGAATTCGGCCACATCACCGGCGGCCCATATTCCCGGAATGTTGGTTCTCATATACTTATCCACTTTGACAGCCTTGCCGGTTTCAATGCCCGCCGCTGCCGCAAGTTCCAGGTTAGGTCGTACCCCTGCGGAAAATACCACAAGAGCGCCGTCAATATGCTTACCATCGGCAAGCACAATGCCGCAGGCGGATGATTCGCCGTTTATTTCCTTTACTTGGGCATTAAGGTGAAAGAAAAAGCCCATGTCCGCCAGCATTGTTTGAAGCAACGCCGCCCCCCGGCTGTCCATCTGCCGGGGAAGGAGTCGGTCGAAATATTCAACCACATCCACTTTAAGGCCCAGCTTAATAAGCGCCCGGCCTGTTTCAAGCCCCAGAAGACCCCCGCCTACGAGAATAGCCGTTTTTGTCTTTTTGGCCGCCATCGCAATGGCATCCGCATCGTTCAGAGTGCGAAGCGTAAAAACCCCAGCCTTGCCGCTCCCTTCCACCGGCGGGACAAAGCAACTTGAACCTGCCGCAAGCAGCAACTCGTCATAGGGCACGACGCCTGATTTTTCGCAGGACACTTCCCTTCTTGAAACATCAATGGCGGTAACATTTTCGCCCAGACGTAAATCCGCTTTCCATTGCTCATACCGGGAAAAAGGATGCATAGTAAATTTGTCAAGACTCACCTCCCCAGCCATATACTCGGGAAGCCGCGGACGGTAATAAAAAGGATGATTTTCTCTGGTAAAAATAGTAATACTGCCATCTTTATCCCTGGCCCGTATCTGTTCAACTGCGGAAGCTCCCGCAGTTCCATTGCCGATTATCACATAACGTTTCATAGTTGCCTCTTTTCAAAGATCGTATCAAGTGCAACGATTCAGAGTGTTGCGTCTACAGTTTCTTTAAATTATAAATCATTGAGATGGCTATTCAAGGGGCCGCGTTGTTTAATAATTACCTGAATCTGTACAAAAGATCAGCTAATTCCTTATGAGATAAAGAATTATAGCAAAAGGAGAACGGATATGTTGGATATTGATACTACCTCAGAACGGATAGAAAGTAAAGGCGGCTTAATACTCGCTGGGAAACTGGCCGGCCTTATGGGGGAATAAAGGGGATCATAAGCCCGGTAATTAAGCAATGCGGGAAATTGAACTGATATGGCAGGCGCTGGGGCTGGACACAGCACTGGCGACGGAGACCGATCAGGTGAGCCATAGAGTTTGGAAAAGAACGGGTTCCGTTCAAATAATATTTTTATTTACACAAAACTATTGACAGGCTCTTGACAGGCTCGAAATTGTGCTTTTTAAGCACTCTGCCTCATCCCGGCTTATCCTTTTGACCATCCGTCGGGGACTGCCCTCCGCTTGTCAGCCGCTCCTTGATAGTCTCAAGGGAATATCCCGCATTGATAAGTTCCAGTATCTCTGCCCTCTCTTCCCGTATGCCCTCCTTCCTCCCTTCCAGTATACCTTCTTTCCTTCCCTCCCGTTTCGCCTGTACTACCTTGCTCTGCGTGTCTACCTCATACTTGTACTCGCTCATTAGCCGCGCTCGTTCTACCTCGTCTCGGCTTATCCTCAGTAATTCTTT
>JAISNI010000011.1 GCA_031276295.1 Treponema sp. | reverse complement strand
CGGCGATAAACACGCGAAAAAAGGACGAAAAAGGGTCAACGTGGCGGGAGAACAAACTGGGCTTAGTGTTTTCCAGCGAGAACTTGAAAAAGCGGAAGGACGGGGTAACCCAGGATATTTTGCAGAAAGAGTATGTCTCCTCTATAGGGAAGGTTGACGAGTTCAAAAAACAACTGTTTGAGTGTGCGGTACGGAACGGATACGGAGAATACCGGGATACGGTCATTATCAGTGACGGGGCCACCTGGATACGGAACATGAGTGAGGAGCTGTTGAACAGGCTTGAGCCCTACTAGGGCCAAAAACTTCCGCCCGGGATGGTAAATCCGTACACCTCTATAAAAAGCAATTGGGAAAAGATAGACTACGCCGGTTACCGGGAGAAGGGGTATTATAGAGGGTCAGGGCCGATAGAGAGCGGCAACAAGACGGTACGTCAGAAACGGTGCAAACAGGCAGGTATGAGGTGGGATGAACACAATGCCCAAAAGCTGCTGACCCTGCGAGCAAAGGTGGAAAACGGTCTCTGGCTTACCCAGGTACGGCAGGCCCCGGCCCGCCTGATTACACCCGAAAAGAAGTTGCACCCTCGATAGGCTCAGGGTAAACGCAGAGAATTTTTTCACGTCAACAGGGCGCCTGTCCCGGCGGGTTTTGCCGCATATAGTCATGTTCACGGCGTACCTCGGCGAGCAATTTTTTCACCAGCCATTCCCTGTTTTTGGGGGTTGATGTGGAAAATGCTATATTCGCGGGATCAAGCCCGGCAGCAGATGCGGCTTTTTTTACCGCGTCAACTATGCTGAAAAGCGCCTGCTCTTCAAATCCATGCAAAAAAACTACGGGTCCGTTCATAGTGTTCCCCTCCATACAAAGTATTGCTTGCAAAATAGCGCTTAAAGTGATTTATACCCCGCGTACTGCGCCCAGAAAAGCTGGTAGTACAGCCCTTTCTGCGCCATAAGCTCTTCATGGGAACCGCATTCGGCTATCCGCCCATCCCGGATATACATAATGCGGGTGCAATCGCGGATTGTGGAGAGCCGGTGTGCAATGATAAACGATGTACGCCCCTTCATAAGGGTACGGATGCCCTCCTGAACAAGCTGTTCCGTGCCGGTATCTATGCTGCTTGTCGCCTCATCAAGCACCAGGATTGAGGGGTTAGAGAGCAGAGTACGGGCAAACGTGAGAAGCTGCTTTTCACCGTGCGATATGCTACCGCCGCGCTCGGTTACCTCGGTTTCGTAGCCTTTGGGCAGTTTCTCGATAAAACCGTTTGCGCCTATCAGCTCCGCCGCGGCCCGCACCTCCGCATCGCTTGCATCGAGTTTGCCGTAACGGATGTTATCCGCGATAGTGCCGGTAAACAGGTAGCTGTCCTGGAGCATGATCCCCATCTGGCTGCGCAGGGAATGGAGCGTTACGTGCATGATATTGCACCCGTCTATCAGAACCCTGCCCTCCTCGATATTGTAGAAACGGGAAAGAAGGTTTGCTATGGTTGTTTTCCCCGCGCCCGTGGGCCCGACTATCGCAATACTCTCGCTCGGTTCCGCGTCAAAAGATACGTCTTTAAGGATCATCCGGTCTTTCTCGTAGCCGAAACTGACATGGTCAAAACGCACGTGGCCCCGTATAGGCGGCAGTTCAACTGCGTCCGGGGCATCGGTAATAAGCACAGGTTCGGCGATAGTATCGAAGATCCGGTCGAGATAGGCCATAGCGGTGATGAAAGTATTGTAGATATTCGCCAGGTTGATTATGGGCTGCCAGAAACGCCAGGCATAGTTGCCCATCGCAAGGAGCATACCGAAACTGGCCATAGGGTGCATCCAGTAAGCGCCCATGATGTATACAAACGAGAACACCACCTGGCTTACCGTCTCGGTGGAGAACCATGTAAGGTTGGAAATATACTGCGCCCGCATCCACGTCCGGTTCCGCTCGTCCGCCAGGCGATCCAGTATGCCGATATTCCGTTTCTGCCGGTCAAAAGCCTGCGTTACCCGTACCCCGTCAAAGCTCTCCTGCACATACGCATTCAGGTTGGAATTCTTGTTGGAAACCTGCTGCCACGCGCGGCGCTGCCGGGGCTTGATGGTCCAGATAAAGGCGACCAGCACCGGCAAGCCCATAATAGTTACCGCCGCAAGCCGGGGGCTTACCTGGAACATAAAGAATATAATAAAGATGATGTTAAGTATCTCGATGATAAAATTGAGAATACCGTTTGAGAGCGCGTCGAGGACGCTGTTGACATAGGGCACGACGCGGACAAATATCTTGCCGTGAGGCCGCGTATCAAAAAAGACAAAGGGCAGCTTCTGCAAATGGGAAAAGAGATCGCGGCGTATATCGTGGATGATGTTCTGCCCCGCCTGGGCGGCGAGGATATTGCGGATTGCCCCAAAGCCTATACTGACGACTATTGTGCCGGTTAGGAACAGGGCCAGCGTCAAGAGCAGTCTAATATCCTTTTGAGGTACGGCCTCGTCAATAGCGTGCGAAATGATGAGGGGGCCGGAAAGTCCCACTATGCTGCCTGCAATGCTGAGAATAAGGGCCGCCAGCATCTTGCCGCGTACCCTTACCACATAGCGAAGGCACTGCCTCGCCACGGAAAAACTTACCTTTTCATCCAAATATTCGTCAACATCGTAACGGTTCCGGCGTTGCGCCGTTTGTTCATGTTTCTCGGCTTTCATTTTATGTTCTCCGCGGCGCATCTTCCGCCCTCTTCCCCACTGGAATTCTGCAAACTCCAGATATGGTAGTAGAAGCCCCGCTTATTGATGAGTTCCTCATGGCGGCCCTGTTCAATGATCTTTCCCTTATCCATAACCAGGATCATATCAGCGCCGCGGAAGCTCGTGATGCGCTGCGCTATGATGATCTTGGTACAGGGAAAGTCCAGCTTCCGCAACTGGTTCTGTATATACTGCTCGGTTTCGCTGTCCACGGCCGAGGTAGTATCGTCCAGGATAAGCACGGACGGCGAAACGGCCAGCGCCCGCGCAAGCGAAATACGCTGCTTCTGGCCGCCGGAAAGCCCGACGCCCCGCTCCCCCACGAGCGTTTCATACCCGTCCTCCATCTTACGGATAAAGCTGTGGGCGTCGGCCTGGCCCGCGCGCCGTGAGATGATTTCCCGGTCAATATCCGGTCTGCCGTAGGCGATATTCCCCGCGACCGAGTCGGAGAAGAGGAATACGTCCTGCATGGCAAGCCCTATATGGCGGCGCAAGCTGGACATTGTGTAATCCTGTATGTTCACGCCGTCCAGAAGCACTTCCCCTGAGGTCGGTTCGTAAAACCGCAGCAGCATGTTGATAAGGGATGTTTTACCCGACCCCGTGCTACCTAGAATGCCTATGGTCTGTCCCGGCCCGGCTTTAAAGTTTATATCTTCAAGGATAACCGAGCCGTTGACCTTAAAGCCGACATGCCGGAATTCAATGCCGCCTGCGGGCCTGTCCCGTATCTCCACCGCTCCGGGTTTGTCCGAAATGCCGTCGGGGGCGTCAAGAACTTCCATGATCATGTTGGCGGCGGCGTAGAAACGCTGCATATCCGCAAGGAGCACTCCCAGCATACGCAGAGGGTTGGACAGCGCCCAGGTGAGGGAGGAAAAAGCCATGTACTGACCGGCAGTCATCTCCCCCCAAATGAGGAAGAGGCCGCCCAGCACCAGCGTGATAATAACGAGAAGCTGGCTGAGCAATTCCAGCAGGGGCTGATACTTGGCGGAAATATAGGCGTTTTCGTAGGCCGTGTCCCGGTAATCGGCATTGAGTTTTTCAAACTGTTCCCGTGCATAATCTTCCCGTGCAAAGGCCCTGACAACCCGGTTGCCGTCTATATTTTCGGTAGCATTGGTGGAAAGCAGGGTAAGTTTCTGCCTTAAAAGCACCATGCGGGGCCGTATGTGTTTTTTAAACTGGTTGCTGATGAGGAGAATGAGAGGGGTAACGGCGGTAAGGCTGAGGGCCAGCTTCCAGTTGACAAACAGGAGGAAGATGAGCGCCGACGCGAAAATCACCACCGCATCGACAAACTGGAAGGAAATCCACGACAGGGAATGCCTGAGCATATCGAGATCGCTGGTCATCCTGGTCATCAGGTTGCCGGTACGCAAGCGGTCATGGAACCGGTAGTCCTGTTCCTGCACTATATCGTACATCCTGCGGCGAATATTGGTCATAGCCAGGTTGCTGCCCCATTCCAGGGTTATGTGCATAAAGTAACGCAGGGAAAGGCGCACCAGTTGCACAATCATCATGGTGATTAAAAGCCGCGGCAAGGGACCTGTATTCGCAGGAATAATCACATCATCAATAAGATGCCCGGAAAGCATAGGATTGATGATCAGCATACCCGACGCAAAACCGCCGATAAAAAGCCCTATCGCATAGCGATACCGATAACTCCCCAAACAGTTCCACAACCACTTGAGTTGAAACATTGATGACCTTCTTTGTATACCGGGGAATCTGAAATTCCGATCCGACCGTATAGGATTCTCCGGCGCAAGTCTTATAAGACTATCAGAATCAAAAATACAATACAAGAGTGTAAACGCATAGGGTGTAATTACTTTTTCCATGTAAAAGTGGAAACGGCGGCTGACCCTATCTACCCGGGCGGATAAAGAAATTTGGCGCCTGGCGCCATAGGCGCACGTCGCATTTCAGGACTGTTTACGCTTCGCCGCCGGTAGGCGGCTCGGGCTACGGTTTTGCTAGCAGCCTGTTGCGCTTCCCCCACCAGCCTCAGCTTAAACGCCTCGCTGTATCGTACCACATCTCTCATCTTTCGAATCCTTATGTGTCAACTTTAAATCAGGACGAGACACCCCCCTACTTCTTTCTCTGTTGCCTCTATCATTTCCACTGCCCGTTTGTAGCTCACCGCGTTGTGCTTGCCCGCGTTCGCGTGTACTTTCGTCCCGTCTACGCTGATATTCCCTGCCTTCTTCAAATGCCCCATCTCCCGCGCTATCACCAATATCTTCGTAAATACCTCTTTAAATCCTTCCCGGTTACCGGCGCGAAACCGGCATATCACGCTGTGATCCGGATGCGCGGTGTTCCCGCGGATATATCTGACTGCCACATCCGTGTGCGTAGCTTTCTCTATCACCCAGCTGGACATCCGGCCTGTCGCGTAACAATACACCAGCAGTGTCACCATCATTTCAGGCGGATACTGTTCGCTTCCGCTTCCCGTGTCGTTCACTTTGAAACCGCTGAGGTTCAGTTGTTCAACCGCCTCAACGACAAAATG
>JAISNI010000233.1 GCA_031276295.1 Treponema sp. | reverse complement strand
GTAACCCATACCGAGGCGGACAAGGCAAAGACGGCCTACTATGCCGCCTGCTACGAAAACAGCAAAGGCGATGAGGGACCGTGGTCGCCGGTTGAAGAAGCGGTTATTGGGTAAATGCTTACATGGTTATCTAGCAGCCCCGATAATCGGGGCTGCTTTGGCAGTTTGTTGCGGTGAAGCGCAACAAACTGCCATCGGACCACATTTTGATGTTTTTTCAGTCCCAGTGAGTAAGTGCTGTTGCCCTGTAAAATCCCCCTTGCGGTACATTGGTGTACCGTGCTATCATTCAAAATCGAATGTTAAGGAGAATACCATGAAGATAGCCCTTGTTTTATGCCCCCTGTTGTTTCTAGCGGGAACGCTGACGGGCGCCACGAACGATTATAGGGGGCCGGCCTCTTACGAAACCGCATACTTCTATAGGACCGACACGCCGGATCAGAATATTAAGCAGTTTCCCCAGAGTATTGACGCCTTACGCGCAAAGGATGCGGCTCTCTATGTCAGGCAAACCGCCGATTATATTAACAGAAGTTCAAAGAATAATTTTGAACGGATAAAAAAAGCTCACGACGTGGTTGCGCTCACCATACGTTACGATGCCGCTTCATTTCTTTCGGGTAGAGTTCCGTCCCAGAAGTACGAGGACATTTTGAGGGGCGGCCTGGCGGTCTGTGAAGGTTATTCAAATGTTTTCAAAAGGCTCTGCGACGAGCTGAAGATTGAATGTGAAATCGTCCACGGGTTCGGGCGCGGCGTGGGCACATCTCCCTTTAGAAACGACACCCCCGCTTCATCAAACCATGCCTGGAACCTTGTCAAAATTGAAGGCGCCTGGTACCTGGTTGACTGTACCTGGGATTCCGGCCATCTGAACGGCAGGGCTTTTCAAGCCGAGTATTCAACGGACTACCTCTTCCTGAAACCTGAATACTTTATCTACACGCATTTCCCCGATACCCCCCGGCAGCAATTGATAAGCTCCCCGCTTTCAGCCGATGCCTTTTCAAAACTTCCCTTCTTTAAACCTAAATTTTTTGATTCGCTTTCGGGCTTGAATCCCGCCCTCCAGAAGATCAATGCCGCGAACGGTACCCTGGGGTTTACCTTTACCCTCAACGCGGGTTTTGAGGTAAGTTTCAGCGTCTACGATGAGGCGGGCGGTAAAAAGTACGACAACTGTTCGTTTACCCAGAAAGAAGGCGCTTCCTATAAAACCTATCTTTCATTTCCCAGTCCGGGGAATTATACCGTGAAGTGCTTCTGGAAAAAGCCGGGACAGAACGTCTCCTCCTCCTGTGGGGAGTTCGGTGTACGTTCCGGCAGGGCAAGCGCGGTAAAGTACCCCCTACAGTACGGCAACTTCGGCCCTGAGATAACTATTGTAAGCCCCCTCGAAATGCCCCTGGCGGCGGGCAGGAAGTACAATTTTACACTGAGATGCGATACAAACTATGCCGCCGTCATTTACGATAAAACCTTCGTTCAATTACAGAAAAATAATGAAGGCGTCTTTTCCGTGGAAGCCGCAATCCCGCCGGGCGTAAAAACCGTCATGATAGGTACGTCGAACACCCTGAACGGACGGTATACCGGCGTCATCCAGTACGAGGTTAAGTAAGGCGGGAAATATAAAGGATGGATGCGGCAACTCCGGCCCGCGGATGCGGCACCTTCCGTCCGGCGCCGGTTCCGGCGGGCCGTGTAGACGGAATGAGCGCCGTTCCCGTCTTCCAATTCCGCCGTCTTTTTGGTATGTATTGTATCCATGAAGAACTACGATTTTGAAACTATCATCCCCCGTTACGGTAAGGGATCAGGCAAGTGGGACGAAATGCGGCAGGTAAACCCGTCGGTAGAAGACGGGATCATTCCCTTTTCGGTTGCGGATATGGAGTTGAAAAATGCCCCGGAAATCACCGAAGGGCTGGGGAGATTCCTTGCGGAAAATATTCTGGGGTATGCCGGTGCAACGCCGGATTACTATAGCGCGGTCTGTTCCTGGATGAAAAGACGGCATAACTGGGACATACGGCCGGAATGGATTGTAGAGAACAAGGGGGTTGTCGAGGGCTTTTTTACCTCGATTAATGCCTTTACCGGCGGGGATGAGGGGGTCATACTGATGACCCCGGTTTACTACCCTATGACGTGGGGAATAGTGCGGAACCGGCGGAGAATGATTGAAAATAAGCTGATATACCGATCCGGCCGTTACGAGATTGATTTTGAGGATCTTGAGGCCAAGGCGCGCGATCCGAATACCAGGATGCTCCTCCTCTGTAGTCCGCATAATCCCGTAGGCCGGGTATGGAAGGCCGAAGAACTTACCCGCATAGGCCGTATCTGTATTGACAACAACGTGCTGGTGGTATCGGACGAGATTCACTTTGATCTTGTCATGCCCGGTTACCGGCATACCGTGTTCGCCTCTCTTTCCGAAGAATTTGCCGGACATTCGGTGATACACACCGCGCCGAGCAAGACCTTTAACCTGGCGGGGCTGCAAACCTCCAACACCATCATCCCCAACCCCGATCTCAGGGAGCTTTACCGCCGTGAAATGATGCGGCATCTGACGCCCCGCTGTAATATCCTGGGTTACGAAGCCTGCCGCCTTGCCTATGAATACGGCGAAGACTGGCTTGAACAGGCGCTTGCCCTGATTGATACGAACAGAAAACTGGTAAAGGACTTCCTGAGCCGGGAAATTCCCCTGATACGGGTTGTCGACATGGAAGGCACCTATCTTTTATGGCTGGATTTTAACCCGCTCGGCATAGAATACCGCGAACTGGAATGTATCATGCGTATGGAAGCCCGGCTTTTCTTTGACGAGGGTCATATCTTCGGCGAGGCAGGGCGGGGCTTTGAACGCTGGAACCTGGCCTGCCCGACGCGCTCCGTTCAGGAAGGTCTGGACAGGCTAAAATCGGCTTTGAACAAAAGCGGAACGGGCGGCTCCGTGTAATATCAGGGCAACAGCGCTTATTTTTTTGAAGAAAAATTAACCACGGACCTCTCGAACCTATAATGAGCCCAAGAATTAAGACAAAAAAAATAATAAAATAAGGTGGACCGGCAGTCCGAAGGGGCAAAGGAAGGACCACCTATGAGAAAGACTTATGACAATGCCTTTAAGGCAAAAATTGCCCTGGAAGCCCTCCGCGGCGAGAAAACGCTCCAGGAAATCGCAATCGCCTCCGGCGTTCATCCGAACATGATCAGGCAGTGGAAAGCACTGCTCCTGGAAAACGCCGTGTCGATCTTTGATGGGTAGTGTTGTTATCATATACCCAGTATAACAGCCGGACGGTTCCGTTGGAATTCCGTCCGGCTCTTTTTTTCGTTTTTGCGCATTCTTCGGACTGTTTTTTATGGCTCCTTCCCGGTTTGCCCTTGCCCATGCAGCGCTTCCTGCCGGGCGGATTTCTTTTACAGCCCCAACATTCCCACGCCAGCCTCCACCCGTATTTTTGCAACCCTGGTCTTTGCTGCGCAAAGCCCTTACCCGGGCCGCCAAACCGTCGCCAACACCCGAAACGTTATGCGTAAGAGTTCCTGGTATTTATAAAAAATATCACAAAAGTATTGTGCTAAATATAGACAGGTGATATAATTAGCCAAGAATATTATATATTTGCGTTTTGGGCCGGATAAGGGGGTTATGATGAATAATGTAAGGAATATTGTCTTTATCGGGTTGTTTATCCCGTTTTCGGTTTTAGCGGCGGGCGGCAGTTCCGAAGGAGCCGCATCGTCAACCAGGGGATCGTACCTTTCGGAATTGGGGTATATTATACAGCCGGATGAAATACGGATAGATTCGTATATTTCCCAAATAGATTATAATTATCCTGCCCCTGACGGGGATCCGATAAACGTCATAACCGCGGCGGACTACAAAAACGGCACTGCGTATATTCAAATCGGGCTAAAGGGCAGGAAAGAATCTTTTGCGTCCCTTCCCCCGCTTAATATTGCTTTCGTAATAGATAAAAGCGGCTCGATGCTTGATTATGACAAGATGGATTGGGTAAAAGATTCGTTTAGGGTGTTTGCCGATCAGGTCCGGGAACAGGATTTCATTTCGCTGATTGTTTTTGA
>JAISNI010000111.1 GCA_031276295.1 Treponema sp. | reverse complement strand
GCCCCCTCTATGACGATGCCCTTGGCTTGCAAGATTGATTTGAGTAAAGCCCTTAGTTGCACGCCGTATCCTCCGCTTTTATGGCTTAGATCACCAATATATTAGCGGAAACAGCGTGCCTTTTGCTATATTCTTACAAAATCCTTTTCATATATACTATTGAAGAGCCAGAAATTTAGAGTGTATTGCGCCTAATTCACGGTAGTTCAAGAGCGTATACAGTTTTTGAATCCCGGTCCAAACGGTTTTTACTCCTGGCGGACCATCGCTAGGCGCCCGTTTCGGCCCTCCCGGCCAGCCGGCATAACCCGCCGCTTTTTTAACCGTATACGGTTTGTCAGGAACTTCTTTCGTCCTGTTGGCCGTGCAATACAGGGTTTTCCATTCATCATCCTCAAACACTATCGTACAGGGCAGTTCGGGATGTATCCGCGCTATATGCGTCAGGTTCATTATGAACACCGCCATTACCGAATACATCAGAATCAACACTTTCATTTTTTCCATGTCCCGCTCCTGTAGTTCCTCTGTCTTGCACCCGCTTTTCAGCACATAATGAAAACGCCCTGTCTTCCACCGCTGACTATAGTATCCCGCCATTTTGCAGGTAGCCTCGAAACATTCCACCCCCCACTGGCCATCAGAAACCGTTCTATCCCTTCAATGCCTTCCGGCGGATGCCCCTCTTTCACGTATATTACCGTCACGGGCAATGACGGCAGTAGCGCGTTTTTCGGGTTTTATCCGGTATTTGCCCGTTTTTTACGGTCATCCGGTGGTGGACTGTCCGTATGGGAAAATGCCGCCCGCTTTGTGCCGCCTTGCCGGGCATCTCATAATTGCCCCCTTCACGGCCGCGGATATACGGTATTTTTAGGGTATCGCCTGTATCGCGGCCCGCGTTTTCCATCGTCTCAAACCGCCGGATGCCCTCCTTTCCCTCTCTCTATCCGCCGGTTCTTCTGTTGTTCCCGGGTCAGCGCGGTGTTTTTCCGCCCGGCGCGGTTACATCCCGTTTGGCCCGGCACGCCGAGCGCCAACCCCCGGGGGTTACCGCCGGACAGCTATGGATATTGACCCCCATGGCCTTATCGCTGATATACCCGTTGCCTTCCGTTCCCTGCCGGCTGTCATAATTGACCGACGTCGTGTCATGTACCGCTAAAATTAAAGGACGGCCTTCCATGCGCCGGATTGCCGCGGCCCGATGAGCCCGGAGTATCTCGTTCTTGTTAAACTTATCGTTTCCCGGCAGGTTGTAGATAGCCGCGGACTTACAGTCCGATGCTTCAGCCCGGTTCGCGCCGCCGCCGTATATTGGCTTTTGCGGGTCTTCCGACAATGTTTCCATGGCCTTCCCGAACCGCCTCTCACTCCGTTCTTCGTTAAAACCCGCCCCAGCAAACTCTTCCGCTAGGGTACATGCGTCCCCTTCTGTCATGTTCCCCTCCCGGAGTTTAGACTTTAGGGCATTGGACCTTACCCCATCCGGAAGACACAAAGATAAGCGGGAGATATAACTGAAGGGGAGGAAAAGATGGTATAAGGAAGAAAAAGAACGGCGGGTATATCCGAAAGAGTTCAAAGCCGAGGCGCCGGCGCGGAAGCACGAGAAGCCGGTATGCCGGATAGCCGTGGGTTTAGGGATCAACGAAAACATGCCGTACCGGTGGATACAGCAGGCGCGGGAAGCGGGAGGCACAGGCTTGCCGCCCTTAAGCGGGCACGGGCGGCCCCGGGACGGGGAACTGGCCCGCCCGCGGAAAGAAGTCAACGCCCTGCGGGAGGCGGTGTGAAGCCCCGCTTCACGATAAATTCTAAAAAAAGCGGCCGAACTTTAGTTCGCGTCATCTTCGCGCGGGAGGGAAGCCGGTGACGGCGTACCGGTTCATGAGCGGACACCGGGGCGAACACGCCGTCCGGGAGACGGCCGGGATTTTCGGGGTTAGCGGCGGCGCCAATTACAAGCGGGCGAAGAACGGAGTATCCGGGAGGCGGGAAAAAGCCGGTACGGGACTGGCAGGCCTGATTCGCCTGATACAGGAACAGCATCATTACCGGTACGGCAGCCTGCGGGTGAGGGAAGCCCCGCGCCGGGATTACGGCAGGGGGGTAAGCCGGAAGAGGGCGGCCCGGTTACCGCGGGAGAACGGTTTGAACGCCCGCTTAAGGCGGAAGTTCACCCCCACGGCCAACTCGAACCACGGGCTTGCGGCCCGCGAAAACCTGTTAAACCGTGAGTTTCAGGCCAAACGGGGGGGGGACGGGTCTCCGACATCCCGCGCACCACCTCCGGCTGGGTGTATCTGACGGTAGCCCTTAACCTATATGACCGGAAGGCCATTGGCTGGGACAACGCCTGTGCCGAATCATTTTTCAAAACCCTGAAAAGGGAACTGGAAACCCTGGACGGCAAGCATGCCGCGGGGGAAGTAAGGCAGTCAGTGTTTATGTACATTGAGGCGTATTATGACCGAATTCGCCCGAACTCGGTACTTGACTATGTTGCCCCTGACGTATTTAACTGCGGGCAAGCCGCTTAACAGTGTCTACCAAACGGGGTAAAGTCCAGTCCGCCATACCGGCACGCCATTTCCCTTGAATCAGGCGAACCAGCCCCGTTGGCTTCCCTCCGCCTGCCGGGCCGCCCCTGTTCCACCCGTTTATCAGATGCGCCGCAACTCACCCCGAATACTCATCCCGGTTTTCTTGTATAAACCGGTACGCCGCCAGCAGGATTCCCTCGATGCGAGTATAACGGTATCCGGCGGATAAAAAGAGCCGTCTGCGGCTTCCGTCATAAAGTCAGATTTACGGCTTCAACAATGTCTTGCCCGACAAATCCGGGCATATCCGTTTCCGCCATATATGATGCGAAGAGCCGATTTAAACTGTCTTTTCCATAAAGCAATCCAGAAAATCCTCTGTAACGCCTTTCAAGTTACGCCGTTGGCAAAGCGAGTATAATTCCTCAACAGATGAATACGGAAAATAAAGAGGGTTTAAATCTCTAAATTGTTGTTTGCCGCATTCCTGCAAAACTTTTTTCCTGTCCTCATCAGGCGCGACAATTACATAACGTGTCGGAAACGGCGGAAACCTGTCTTTGAAATTTTTCATCCGTGAAAGACCGCTTATTACGCCTGTGGAATGTTCAACTTCCATAACCGCCGGCATTAACTTGCCATTTTTAAACCAAATACAATCAATAAGAAGCGCCGCTTTGACAGCATCCTGATACGCCATTAAAAGCTGTTGATCTTTCAGCGATATGACAATGCCCTCCATTTCCCCTAACTTTTGATTATTGTAGACAATACTTCTGTCGTTTTGGGCAATCCATGTTTTAAATCCCAATTGCCGCCCGATTAAATAAAGCGCAATTTGTATCTGGGCGTGCCGCCGTTCAACTTCAATATCAATGGCCCCCCTGTCTCCACCCGGGCTTGTTTGTGTTATCGCAAGAGATTCATAAATAGCAAGCTGCGAAGGAATTTCCGAGATGACCTTTGTCGTTTTAAATTCTCGTAAAATTCCTTCCTGGTGAGGGTTTGCCGGCAAATAAATTAAATGTTTATGCCCTGCTTTTATTTTGCTTGCCGATACATTGTTTTCAATTCTGCCGGGATAAGTTACATAGAAGGATGGTGTATACGCCAGCAGGCTTTCGAAAACAGAACGGGTGTTGTAACTTGCGCCGACAATTCTGTCAATATTTAACGGAACATCTTCCTGTATGGCGTTAGCAACCCGCCAGATCATATTTGCTGAAATTGAAATTTCCCCGGCTGTACTGACATCAGCCCCTGCCGTAAATTTTCCACGCTTTATATATATTGGACCTTCCGGACGTTCAATGCGGGCAATTTTTATGACATTGCGATTTGAACGGTCAATATAATTGTAATAGACATTTTTATTCAAATGGTCTAACTCGTTAACAATATTTGCCGCGGTAATAATCATAATGCATCCCCTAAAACAAAATTTTCAAGAAAAGATAATATAGAACCGGAAACTCCTTTGGCGAGCAAATAAGGCACTCCATTTCCTACGGTCTTGAATTTTTGAGTTAAAGTCATTCCTTCCGGCAGTGAGAAATATTTTGGCAAACTTTGTATCGCAAGCACTTCCGCTACATTAAGCCTTCGTGGTTCGGTGGGGTGAATATGCACCTCATTGTTTCCATAAGCGGCAGTCGGGGAATAACGGTATCTATGCAGCCTTTTATATGATTTCTTTGATACATCCCCCTCATCAATAGACTCAAATTTTGCAAGTCCGGCTCTTGGCATAAATTGATCGTCGGTATTGTAATGATTTTCCACTTCATTTTTTGAAAACCAGTAACTGACAGTTAATTCTTTTATAATGTTTTCCGGGAAAGGTATTATCTCTTGAAATTTGTTTTTTATCGGCCAATTTAAATTAAAGACTTCGTCTTTTTTGTATGTCTTAAATTTATCCCAGTCAAAACCCGACATATCATTTTTAGATTTTAGGAGTCTTTTCTTTATGCCAAACAAAATTATCCTGTCCCTGTCTTGCGGAACCCCAAATTCAATAGAGTTTACCAGTTGTTCTGTTGTTATATATTGCTTTTCAGAAACATTCTTTTTCATTTCTTCAAAAAAGCCGCGGTGTTTTTTTGTCCGCCACAACCCCTTGACATTTTCAAAAACAAAAAAGTCGGGTTCTAAATCGCAGATGAGGCTAAAATATGTTCCTGTTAATTTTCCATTATCGCCATTTCGCCCCCGGTTTTTTCCTCCTATGGAAAAATCGGGGCAAGGGGGGCCGCCAATAAAACCAGTTAGATTATCAAGTTTCTTTTCCTTTTTTATTTGCTGTTTTAAGAGTATATTTTTCCCATCGCCGCTTAGATAGTCTTCTATACTGTCATTGGAATAACCATATTTTGGGTGTTCGTAATTATTTTTATCGCGGACAAATTTATATGCGTCTAAAAACGCCTTGCTGAACTCGTTGACAAAGACAATATTATACCCATTATCCTCAAAACCCAAGTCTAAGAGGCCGCTTCCCGCAAAAAATGAAAAAACAGACAGGTTCTTTATCATAACCACCCCGCTGGTTAGTCTATATTGTTTTTTTAAATCTATCAAGAGGATAACTTTCAAGAGGGCAATTAAGAAGAATAATTTTAGCCCTTAGTGCCTCCAAGGAAGGTGGCACTCCCCATAAATTTGCGGTTTTCTTACGCAATGGCGGGCTACTCAGGCTATAATCAAGGTTGAGCGGGTGGACAAAAGTTCCGTCTAACTTTTAATATACGGTATGCGTCGGATACGGGCGGTTTTTTTCCCGCTTATGCTTGAGTCTCTCTGGATTTTGACGGCCTGCGGGGCGGGGCCGGGAAGGGCGGCGGCGCTCTGGACCGGCCGGCCGGAATTTGCC
>JAISNI010000027.1 GCA_031276295.1 Treponema sp. | reverse complement strand
TCTATCACTTCCTCCCGTTCCCACGGGCGCAGGCTTATCTCTTCCCGGTTCACCGCAAGAAAAACGGTCAACACCGCGCTTATTCCCAGCCCGGTAACAGCGGCCTTTATCCGTATGCTGTTCTTCACCGGTTTTGATCCTCCGGTTTGGTAAATGTGCAGATGTACTTCCGCCACAATTCATAGACGCCCAGATGTCTTTTGAATGTACGAATCCCCTGGTTCCCCACATCCGAATCCAGATTTATATATTCAAGACAGATAAAAAACGTTTTTGTTATCATATATAATATGTAGAGAAAATGATTCTGCATGGGAGACTTTGCAAAATACACTATGCCGGTCCTGGGGTTTATTATTTCACCGATGCCGTACCCCGTCGGGATGCCGTCGCAGCAGAGAAAAAGTCCCTTATAAAAACGTTCATCAAAGATATCAACCATATTTTCCAGGGCTTTTCTTTCACAGCCCATGAAGGAAGCGCAAAAATCGCAGTCTTTGTCACGGCACCATTCATCTTCTATTTCAAGACATAAACCGGCTTCCTTGTTTGTAATTGGCCGGAAGGAAATATTTCCCTGCTTGAAAAGTTTGGTCAGCCTCTGCCGCTTATTCAGATTGACGGTTCCTTTCAAGTCAAGAAAATCTTCCGTCCGGTACGCGTATTCATTGTCATTTTCCCGGTATTCTGTCTTTACGGCATACCCCTCAACCGCCTCAAATTCCTCCAGGAACCGTTCTTCGATACACCGGATCTGCAGGAAAGGAAGCCCTCCTCTGCGGGACAGATCGTATAAAGTATTGACAAGGCGCTGCAAGTTGCCTTTGGGCTCCCCCCCGGAAGGCCGGTGAACGGTAAAATAAACAGGCAAAACATCGCAGAAATACACAATGACTAAAAAGTCATCGATAGTCCGGCAGAGTCCATTATAGTAAAAGGACCAGGTTGAAATAAGCGCTGCGCTCATTTCAGCCACCGAAGCATCACCCTGATAGTTTATAAGTAAAGGGAAGGCCTTTTTATCTGCCGGAAGAAAACCTTCCCGGAGAAAGAAATCATATAATGCGCTTTTTGCCTCAATCATCTTGACACCTTATGGTTCCTATTTCTTATCATAGATAAACACACTGGGCAAATTGGGATTCATCAGGTGCCTTTTTGTCTCGGCGAGACAAGTGGCAGCGCATACATCATAGGGATCCGCTGCGACAACCTGTTTAAACCGCATCAGGGCGGTTTTATACTCTCTGGTATGATATTTTCTTATTCCGGACTCAAAAATTTTTTTGGTCGCCAGCCGCCTTTTACGGATCGATTCGGGCAAAGCGTCCAGCACGTCAAAAAGGCCGATTACCTCATTAACCCCCGCGGCCTGGATCATGCCTATGAACCGGTATTGAAATTCGGTTTCGTCGCCGGGAATCTGGTTCATCGTGTCCCGGGTTATCAACATACCCGACTTTGTCTGTTTGGTAAGGGATTCTACCCGGGACGCCAAATTGACATTTTTAGAAATTACCGTACTGGACAGCCGCTCCGGTTCCCCCACTATCCCCATCATTACCGAGCCGGTGTGAATCCCCACGCCGATGTTTATACCGTCGGCGCCGATTTTTATCCGCGTCGCCTTATCAAGAACCACCCTGCGGTAAATTTCAATACCGGCCCGTACCGCGTCCCGGGCATCCGCAAAGAGGGCCATGGCGGCATCACCGATAAATTTATCAACAAAGCCGTTGTGGCTTCTCAGAATTGGCCCTGCGATATTCAGAATTCTATTAATAAAAAGAAAATTTTCCTGGACGCTTAAGATTTCGGAATGGATAGAAAAAGACCGTATGTCAAAGAAAAGCACCGAAAGATCTCGCCGCACGTAATCCCCCAGCTTCATTTTGGTTATATCCGTTACCCCCAGATATTCCATGAACTGGATCGGAACAAAACGGATGGTCGACTCATTTACCTTTTTGATATATTGAATTTGATGCTGCAATTCCTCCGCCATGAGATTTAGCCCAAGACTGACCAAACCCAATTCATCCCTGCCGCGGTATTTTACCCGCACGGAATAATCACCCTGGGTAATGGACTTGACAACCTGCGAAATTACCGCCAACTGCCCGACAACAATCGACACCACCACGATTAAAGCGATCATGATAACCAGTGCGATAAGGGCGGCAATGACCGATATGTCCCGCATCTGTTTCTGATTACTAATATCATAGCCCGTTAAATCAAGGCCAATTTCAAAAATACCGGAAATTTCTCCCCGGCTGTTATAGACCGGAAAATTTGAATATACCCATGAACCGGTATAATTAACCGTAAAACTGGTAAAGGGCTTCCCTTCGGTCAACAGGGTGTATTCATCGGTACCTTCCTCAATAACTAAACCGTAGGGACGGAACAGATTGGCCTCATCGTTGGACAAGACGACAAAGTATTCGGTGGTTCCTATGAGTTTGTACACCGCTGCATAAAATGCCTTGTTCCACTTTTTTTTATTGTCCCCCACCGCCTTTTTTGTCATCTCCAGCACGTTTTGATACGCCTCGCTGTTGCAATCCTTTGTGGTCTTCAGCGCGTCCAAATCATCGCCGTTGATAAGCCCCGAATAGACTTCCGTAAGAAGGCTCAACTCGTTAATCAGTTCGCCGTTAAGGCGTTCCAGCATAAAATTAAACGTAAACATATAGATGGCAGCAAAGGCGGCAAGGGTTAACGGAATAATAAAAACGGTCTGCTTTATGAGCAGGGAAATATACCGGTCCAATATTCGCATGAACAGGAGATATATTGCCAAAATAAAGGAGACGGCCCCCAGCGCCAGGGAAACTTGAGCCGCAATAATGCTCAATCTTTCCCGCATGGGAAGGGTTACGCCCTCATCATAGATCTTAAACTGCCGGATGTCATAATACCACACATGTTCGCCGAAGACGCCCGCAAAACGTTCCTGCCAAAACCCGTAATCCACAAGCCCCACGGCCGCTCCCCGGGAACGCAGATCATCAAAGAAACTGTTGGGAAGAACCTCCCTTATCGCCCCGGACTCATCAAGACGGTACAGGATTGAGGAAAACATATCGATAAAGATAATATCCCCCCGGGAATCGTAGGCGGGATACCAGGGGATGATGCCCCCCTCATCTTCGGTAAAGGTACAGGAAGCGCGCAGCCGGGGCGCTCCGCCGTCTTTTACCTCGTAAATATCCCCGTCCCGGGTTGTATAGACAAAATTATCAAAGTCCTTTAGGGCAAGCCGTCCAATTGAATAGTCATAGCCGCCGTGAAAAAAAATTCTTACGGCTAAGTCCTCCCGGTAGGTATTGTAAACATAAAGCTCTGTCAGTTCCCGCCGGACCCTGGAAAAGGTGAGCACCCCTTCTTCGCACCGCATGGAACCAAATTGAGGGAAAACATGGGGCCGGTCCTCCGAATTTTCATCATACTCTATGACGAGGATGTTTTGTACCAACTTCCCGCTCCGGTCATATTTTCGTATTATATCCCGTTTCGTCAGGAATGCGTCGTTTTCGACTTCCATGGCGTAGACATAAAGATTTCCCATTTCATCTACCGCCATGTCGTAGAAACGGGTATATTCCTTCATTTTATCTATATTAATTGTATAGTTAATGTTCCCTTCCGTGGTCATGCAGATAAGCCTGAAACCGGTGTTGTCAATAATATACAGATTACTGTCTTTTTCGTATTTGGCCGATGCCGGGGCGGAAATATCTGTTTTTATCTGAAATACCGGCCTTTTTAGGATATTAAGATTCAACAGGACAACGGCAAGGCAGCAAAAAAACACCGCCAGGCAGATCCCAAACCCGGTGAGATATTTCCTCCTCTTCGTAATGTGCTTATCCTCCGGCAAAACCGTATTACTTCTCCCAATGTCCGCCATACAATATCTCCTACCATCATCTGAACAGATACCCCGCCGCCCCATAGATGAAAAAGGCCAGGATCGTGATCGTAATCACATAGGGCAGCTTGGCCTGGTAAAAGGTGATGGGGTTAATCCCCAGCACGGAACCGATAAAGTAGCTGTCCCCCAGGGCAATCTCATTCCCAATCAGGCCCGCGCCGCAGACCGCGCCGATATACAGCCCCGCCGGGCCCTGCATGGAGA
>JAISNI010000195.1 GCA_031276295.1 Treponema sp. | reverse complement strand
GCGCTTTTTTTCTTCCCCCAACTTTTTTGCGATTATGCGGAATACCCTGCTCCTAAGCGTCTACAGTATCGTCGCGGGTTTTCCCTTCCCCCTGATCCTGGCTATTTGCGTCAACCATTGTGTTTTGAACAAATACAAAAAAGCGGTACAGACCGTTACCTTCGCCCCTTATTTCCTTTCAACCGTCATCGTGGTAGGGCTTGTGGCCCAGCTCCTGGACATCAGAACCGGAGGGGTAAACATAGTCCTCAAGAGCCTCGGTTTTAACGAGATCAATTTTATGGGTTCAGTCCCCCTGTTCCCCCACATCTATGTCTGGACCAATGTCTGGAAATCAACCGGGTACTCGGCGGTTATCTACATTGCCTCCCTTGCCTCGATAGATCCGACTTATCACGAGGCGGCCATTATCGACGGGGCGAATCTCTGGCAGCGGATCTGGCATATCGACTTTTCGGGACTTCGGCCCATCATCGTCATAATGATTATCCTCAGCATGGGCGGCATACTGTCCAGCGACTTCGAGCGGGTATATCTCATGCAGACGCCCCTTAATCTTCCGGCATCGGAGGTTATTGCCACCTATGTATACAAGGTCGGCCTGGGGGTGGGGGCGGGAACCAGGGCGGATTACTCCTTTGGTACGGCGATAGGGCTTTTTCAGAATATTGTGGGTGTTTTATTCACCCTGGGGGCAAACAAACTCGCCAATGTTATCTCCGGCGAAGGTTTGTTTTAGGAGGCGGCGGAATGGAGCAAAAAGGGATATCCCTGGCCGGTCTGCGTAAAATCACCGCCGGCGACAGCATCTTTCATATACTGTGTCTTACATTTCTGTTCGTTTCGGGAATTGTTGTGCTTTACCCCCTGGTATACACTGCGGCCTGTTCGTTCAGCGAAACAGACGCCATAATGCGGGGCGATGTTTTCCTCTGGCCCGTGGGGCTTACCTTGAACGCCTATAAAATTGTGTTTGATTACGGCCTCCTTAGAACCGGCTTCTTCAATTCCCTGCTTTACGTTTCAGGCGGAACCCTTGTAGCGGTTACCCTGCTGCTTCTGGCCGCCTACCCCCTGTCCCGCCGGGATCTTAAGGATCGGCGCTTCTTTCAGATATTTTTTCTGGTAACCATGTTTTTTAACGGCGGCATCATTCCCAACTATGTCCTCATGAGCAAGCTCGGCCTCGTGGGCTCCCGCTGGTCCCTGATCTTGGGTTTTATGTTTTCCTGTTACAACATGATCATTGTAAAATCCTACTTTCAGACTTCAATCCCCCAGGGGCTTCTGGACGCGGCCCATATCGACGGCTGCGGGGACATACGGTTTTTCTTTTCAATCGCCCTGCCCCTGGCAACGCCGGTGGTAGCCGTAATGATTCTCTTTAACGCTGTGGGAATTTGGAACAGTTACTTCAACGGCCTGATGTACCTGTCAAAACCGGCAACTTTCAATTTCCAGATGGTCCTGCGGCAGCTCCTCTTTATCGCCAATACCCCGCCGGATCAGCTTGCCCTGATGGACCCCCGTATCCTGGAAGAGATGATCAGGATAATGCTCCAGCTTAAATACGCGGTAATGGTTGTGGGCGCCGTTCCCATGATGGTGTTTTATCCTTTTATCCAGAAGTATTTTATCAAAGGTATGCTGATAGGTTCGCTGAAGGAGTGAGGGCTCGTAACAACGCAATTTACCGCGTTTGGCGGTAGATATATTTTATTTCGATGGAGGAAGATATGAAAAAGCTTTTTTCCCTTTTTCTGCTGGTTCTCCTGGTTCTCCCCACCTTTGCCGGGGGAAACAGGCAAACCGGAACCAGTACGGGTAGCGTTAGTACCGCCGGAGGCCTGCCCCTTACCACGGAGGATGTTACCTTCTCGGTGTTTATTGCCGGCGGCTTGGCAAATTCGGTTACCAGTTTTGATTACAAGGACAATGCCTTTACCAAAAAGATAACCGACGAAACCGGGATCAAGCTGGATATCATCTCCAGTTCCGATGCGGACGCCAACACTCGCCTCAACGCCATGCTGGCTTCCGGCCAGTATCCGGATATTATCCTTACGGGGTATACAGGGTTCGGCAGTATAAACAACCTCACCTACTGGGGTTCCCAGGGAATTCTCATCCCCCTGGACAAGTACAATATCAAGAGCTACCCCAATATCAAGAAAGTGCTGGACGAGTATCCCGCCGCGGATCAGCGGATACGGGGCGCGGACGGCCATATCTACGGGCTGCCCTATGTAAACGACTGTCTCCACTGCATCTACAGTTACGGACGAGCCTGGTATCACATGCCTTTTTTACGGGATAATAACCGGAAGGTTCCGGAAACCATCGCGGAATTCACCGATTATCTCCGCTGGGTAAGGGACAACGATGTGAACAAAAACGGCAACAGGAACGATGAAATTCCCATCGCCTTTTCCGCCCCCAATCTTCGGCAGTTTATCAGCTTTATCAGCAAGGCCTATATGCCTTTCATCTTTACCAGTGACCATTTCGGTCTCGGACTCAACAAAGGCAGGGTGTGGGAGCAGTACCGGGAGAAGGAATTCCGCCAGGCCCTGGCTACTATGGCGGGCTGGTACAAAGAGGGGCTTATCGCCCCCAATTCCTTTACCATGACCGATGAACAGGTCCGAAATGTAATACACAACGAGCCCGCGGTGGTAGGGGTGCATTTCTGGGCTTGGAACGGCGCGCGCCAGCCGAGCGCCCGGTGGGCCGAAACCTTCCACCTGAAACCCCTCGCCGGCCCCGCGGGCCAGCGTAATTCCGGCAATAGCGATCCCTGGTCCATACTTGATGTCCGCATGGTGATTACCGACAAGTGCAAGGACCCCGTTCTGGCAATCGCCTGGTACGATTACTGCCTGAATTTTGAAGTACAGATGGCCGGCTACATCGGTCCCAAGGGCGAAGCCTGGGGCGCCCCCGATCCCGGTTCCCGTTCACTTAAAGGCGCGACACCCCTCTACAAGCTGCTTACCACATTCGGAGGACAACAGATTAACAGTTCCTGGAACCAGATGAACCCCCTGTACCAGAGCGCGGAATTCCGACTTGGCGAACAGGCGGCGGAATTTGAAACCGCCCAAAAGTGGTGGGAAACCGGAGACCCCTCGCTGAGAGACCGGATTGCGGCCAACAGTTCCTATAACGAGATAAACAACTACTACTATGCCAACGCCGACGTGCCCTGGACCATTCCCACGGAATACTTTATCCCCCCGGTGGCCCTTAACGACGCCGACAATGACCGTGTATCCGACATCAATTCGGTGCTTAATCCCTATCTTGATCAGGCCATCAGCGAATTCATCACCGGTTCCAAGGACATCAACAACGATTCGGCATGGAACGCCTTCCTTTCGGAGCTTGACCGGATCGGCGCCAAAGACCGCACGGCCATCTACCAGAAGTATATAAAGTAAACCGCTTTTTTAAGGGCTGCCTTATGGCGGCCCTTTTTAACGGCAGGAATGAGATCCGTGTAAACTGTAGTGCAGAAGGTGCCAGGCACTATTTGACATGAGCCATTCGAGCTCAACATCCTGGGTATGCGCCTTGAGGAAGCCCTGGACAGCCTGGGCCGCCAGATAGACGCCGCGGTTCTTGGTGGCATGGGGGAATTCTCCGTGATTCACGGCAAGGGGGACGGCATAGTACAGAAGGGTGTGCACGACTACCTGAGAAGCGCCCCGCAGGTTACCGATTACTTCTTTTCGCGCCCCGAACTGGGCGGCTTCGGACGGACGGAGGTTATCTTAAAATGAGCTGCCGCCCGCCCTTTATGCGGGGGGCAAACCGCCCCTCCCCGCATACAGGGCCGGCGAAAATGGTCTTTTTTCCCTTTTTTGTCCAAGTTCATCTGAAGTAGAACAGCCTGCGGCGTCAGACCCGTAAAGCGGGTCTGCACGTAAACAGGACTGTTATACAACGTAAAAACTACTGCGAGACCGTTTTCCACCGTTCGTTAATAATCCAGATTAGTCAAATACCCCCGGCAAAGCCGGGGGTTTACCTATTTTAATTACCAACGACATTATTAAGGTCGGTACGCAAAGTTTCTATAGCTCTTGTATCAGAGCCCTGTATCCAACGTCCCCCTATAAAATACTCTGCTTCCACCTTGACTATTAACTGAGTTCGGCTGGGATTAAAGTTATTTGTTTGCCATTGTTTTCACAGTGGCCTCCTTAATTGACGCTTTTATGTATCTTTTTTTATACACTTATACACAAAAGCCTCAAATTTGATATAAATTCAGGCAAACGCCAGAATTATATCAAATACAATACATAAATATATCATATTTGTCAATAAATATTTAAAGTTTATATCAATAATAATATAACAATGTATTTGGAACGGCTTGTTATAGATAACATTAAGCGTATACGCAAAGAAAAAGGTATCTCACAAGAAAAACTGGCCGAAGCCTGCAATACAGCTACCAGCTATATTGGGCTTATGGAAATTTACAAAAACGTCCCAAAATTATCTACAATTGAAAGAATAGCCAATGCTCTTGATGTTGATCCTTTAGAATTGTTTAAAGATAAAAGCAAATTCCCCTTTGAACAGGAAATGAAAATACAGAACAAAAAGAAATCTATTTTGTTAATTATTGAAAAAGAATTGGATGATATTTTACACAATTAATAACGTATTACCCATAATTTTAGATTTTATGCCCCCTAACTTTTTGTATCCATACTCCCCTCCTTTTCAAAAGATGCGGAGCCGGGTATTATAAGATTAGCAGAAAGAAGGGAGGCTAATAAAATGGATCACGATCCCCTTGCCGCGCTGAGGGATGGATATACATTTCCCGTAAGGGATGTGCTCTGGGGCCATATCTACCTTACCCGGGGTCTTGCAGCCCTGGTAAGGTCTGCGCCTTTTATGCGCCTTTCCCGAATACTCCAACTTGGGCCTGCCTACAGGGTGTATCCTGGGGCAAGCCATACCAGGGCCAGCCATTCCATAGGGGTCTATCATCTGGCGCGGCGGCTTCTCCTCAACCTGGCCGAACAGGGCGCGGTGGAATGGCTCAGTTCCTGCGGGGTACATTCATTTCTCTGCGCCGGTTTACTCCACGATCTGGGGCACTTCCCCTATACCCATTCACTCAAGGAACTGCCCCTCCGCAGCCACGAGGAACTAACCGGCGCGATCATCCTGCGGGAACCGGTGAGGAGCCTTGTCGAGGCAGCCGGCGCCGATCCCTGGTTTACCGCGGCCATTGTGGATGCCGGCCTGCCCGCACCGGAGGCGGGAACGGCCTGCGGGGAACTGCTCTTCTACCGCAGACTCCTTTCAGGCGTACTGGACCCGGACAAACTTGACTACCTTACCCGGGATGCCCGCTACTGCGGCGTTCCCTATGGAGCGCAGGATGTGGATTTTATCCTCTCCCGCCTGCACCCCCACCCCGACAGGGGCGTGGATATAGATTCGCGGGGCATACCCAGCGTAGAGTCTATACTCTTTTCAAAGTACCTTATGTATAGGACTGTGTACTGGCACCAGGCCGTGCGTTCAGCCACGGCTATGGTTAAGAAAGCCATACTGGGCGGCCTTAACGAAAAGCTGATAGCGCCGGAAGACCTCTACGAGTTGGACGACGCCGGGCTTTTTATGCTTGCCGCCATAGCCGGGGAAAAAACCTACCGCATTATGAACCGTTCCAGGCGAGAGTACGCCTGCTGCCTCTTTTCCCTGGCAGAAAAGGTCCGCGACGGACAGTATTTCAATGTGGTTGCGGAGATTCCCTTCAAGGCATCGCTGCATCAGGGGCTCCGCAATATAGAGAAGCGTTCCGAATACGAGGAAAACCTTGCCGGTGAACTATCCCGGACCCTGGGGCGGCGCATACCGCCTGAAAATCTCATCATTGACGTACCCGAACCGGTAACCTTTGAAACCGGCCTTTTTGTGCAGGACGAGAATTGCTACTTTGGAGAAAGCTCGACCGCGTTCAAGGGGGAGATGGTCCGCGCCCTCATCGATTCTTTGCAGGTTATCCGTGTCTTTATAGACCCTTTGTATGAAACGGAGGAAAAATCCGCCCATATCCTCCAGGCAATTAAAGAGTTTTTTTAAGGCCGGCACGTGTATTTACCATGAATTCTTCCGCCGTGATACCCGAATTCTTGAAATTTCAAGGGGATGTCTATTGCAAATATACAAGAATCTGTTACATTTAATATAAGAATAAAAGGAGAGCCAAATGGAGATACATAACACAAAAGAAGAAATAGTCATTAATAAAGTAACAGAAATTTTTGATTCTCTTGAAAAAGATGAAAACTGGGAAAATTTTTGCACCTGCGATCAGTGCAGGATGGATACAGCGAGTTATGTGCTGAACCGTACTGCCCCGCGCTATATAGTCTCAAACCGCGGCGTTGTCCATACAGAACTGGAAGTGCATGAAAGGCAGCAGACCGATGCGGATATTGCCGTTCTGGTATACGAAGGGCTGCGGAGGGTGAACCATAACCAGCGCCTTGTCTCGCACGGGGGCTATAAAACCGATAATATCCCGCCTGATAACCGGCCTGTCTTCAATATTCCTACGGTAGTCGGCAGAATATTCAGCGGCATCAATTTTGCCCCGCTCTCCAATATCAAGATTGAACTGTGCCGTAACGGTGAACTGGTAGCCATGAAGAATCTAAACTGGCAAAATCCGTATATTGTGGCAGCCAATACCGAAGGGACTTTCAGTTTCTGGCCCAAGCCTGTCCGTGCCGAATCGTCTCAATGCCATAGGATATTTGAATATTCCGTACATATCAATACACCGGGTTATGCCGAATTAAACCATTTCTTCAAGATTCCCGTTATCAGCGAAATTCAAACCGCCGGTTCCTTCTCTATTGACAGAACCTTCAAGCTGCCCGATCTCTACCTGTTCCCGCCCGGTGTTGAGGACAGGGACGATTTTATCGATTTCCCTGATTAAATTGGGCAGAAATTATCCGGCACGGCTCTTATCTCATTTTTCCGGGTGTTGCCGTTATGCTCAACGGCGGAATTCGGTATGAACGTGTGAGTTTTGATCAAAACCGATCAAAACAGAAGTGTAAAAGCACCCGCGGATCAGTAAGGGATGGGTAGTTGATGAGCCTAAGTGTACCATGACCATCAGAGAGGCCAAGCTCCGGGGCGCAGCGGCTCTTGGGGCAGGGCGGATTGAAAGCGCGGCTCTGGATGCGGCCCTGCTTCTTGCCGAAGTTCTCAATACCGGCGCGACGGGCCTTATCGTGCGGGGGGAGGAACCGCTTTCCGGTGCGGATTTGAGCCGTTACGAAAGGCTCCTGGAACGCCGGCTTGCGGGTGAATGTATTGCGTATATCCTCGGCAGAAAGGAATTTTACGGCCTTGAATTCCGTGTAACAGACCGGGTACTCGTTCCCCGTGCGGATACGGAGATTCTTGCGGAAACGGCGCTTCAAGAGATCAGACACATCATGGACGCGGGTATGGATGCTTCCGAAGGTCCGCTTGTGCTGGATCTCTGTACCGGATCCGGTGTGCTTGCAATCACCCTTAAACATGAGTGCCCGACTGCCGTGGTGTGGGCTTCGGACATATCCGGGGCTGCCGTGGCTGTTGCCGCACGCAACGCGGAACGGCTTCTTCCCCCGTGGGGAATACACTTTGCGGAGGGCAGCCTGTTTGAGCCTTTCCGTAACCCGTCTGCCGGACGGCCCCGGCGTTTCAACGTTATAGTAAGCAATCCGCCCTATATACCCTCCGCAGAAATTGAGCATCTTGCGCCGGAAGTCCGCCGTGAACCCCGCCTTGCCCTGGACGGCGGAAGGGACGGGCTTGAACTTATAGAAAAAATAATCGCCGATGCAGGGGAACATCTGTTGCCGGAAGGCAGGATCCTTCTTGAAGCAGACCCCCGTCAGATGTATAATATTACCGAAATACTAAGGAATAACGGCTTTGAGAATATTGAGGTCTTCCGCGATCTTGCGGGGCAGGAGCGGGTTATAGGCGGAACAGCGCCGTTTTCAGTAAAAACTTAGACAACACGTAACAAAAGTAAGGGGGAATACCCATCGGATAGTATTCCTGGAGAAAAATGATGGAGACTGTTTCTGTATTTAAAGAAAAAATCGCATATCTCGGTGATAAGGAACGGGAGCGTATTCTGAAAGCGGCGGAGCGGGCGCTGGAAATTCAGAAAGCCAGGGGCCTGTCCCCGTCCGATCCCCCCGTTGCCTGCCTTTTGGACTGCGCCATTATCCTTACGGAGCTGGAAATGGACGCCGATACTATTATTGCCGCCTTGTTTAAAGATACCCTGAGAGCCGATACGCCGGCGGACACCGCAAAGCAGCCTGCTTTAACCGCCACGCTTCCCGATGTTTTTACAGTTACCGCCTCTGCCATTGAGGAGGAGTTCGGCAAGAATGCCGCGGTACTGACCAGCGGTATCAGCCGCATTGCCGATTTTAAGCCGGCCACCAAGACTATCCAGGAGGCGGAAAACATACGGAAGATGCTTTTCGCCCTGGTTTCGGATATACGGGTTATACTCATTAAGCTGGCGGAAAAACTCGTCCGTATGCGCAATCTGGAGTTTCTCCCCGCCTTGGAGCGTAAAGCCGAAGCTCAGGAATGCCTTGATATCTATGCGCCGCTTGCAGGCAAACTGGGGATTTCCTGGATCAAGGATGAACTTGAAGACCTTTCCCTTAAAAATCTGAACCGCGAGGCTTTTCAACAGATAAAAGACATTGTTGCCTTAAAGAAAGGCGAGCGCGAGCAGTTCCTCGAAACGGTTAAGGACCGTATCTCCAAGGTTGCCGCCGGGGACAATTTACACATTGAGGTAACTACCAGAGCCAAGCATTTCTATTCGATTTATCAGAAGATGCGGAAGCGCAATAAGTCCGCCGTCGATCTTTTCGATCTGTTTGGAATACGCATTATCTGCGACAGCATAGAGAACTGCTATGACCTGTTGGGGCTTGTCCACCGGCTCTGGAAGCCTCTTGACGGGCGCTTTAAGGATTATATCTCCATGCACAAACCCAACGGCTACCAGAGCCTCCATACCACCGTTATGGCGTTTTCGGATACCGATGAAAACCGGACGGAGGACGCGCAGGGGCATCTTCTGGAAATCCAGATACGCACCAGGGAAATGCACCATGTTGCCGAAAACGGTATTGCCAGCCATTGGCTTTACAAGAAGGGTATGTCCAAAGAGATCGTCCGGCCTGTGGATATTTCTATTGTAAATAAGCTTAAAGATTGGAAGCAGCGGGAAAGCGAATCCGGCGCGGAGACATCCGCGGATTCCTTCCTTGATGAGATCAAAAAGGAACTGCTCAAGGATTCAATTTATGTGTTTACCCCGCAGGGTAAGGTTATAGAGCTGCCTATGGGCGCAACGCCCATAGATTTTGCCTACGCAATACATTCGGCAATCGGCGATCACTGCGCGGGGGCCAAGGCCGATGGGTCCATCATCCCCTTCAGCATGGAATTGCAGAATACCCAGGTAGTCGAAATTCTTACATCCCCGAACGCCCACCCCCACGTCAACTGGCTGCGTCTTGTCAAAACCGCAAAGGCCCGTAACAAGATACGCAGTTGGCTTCAGCAGAATGATGTAAACCTCATCATCGGTAAAAACATCGTAGCCAGAAAGAAAACCCGCGAGGCCGCCGCGGAAGCTCCCCCGCCGGAAAAAGAACAGACGCCGCAGCTTGTCATACAGAGCGGCGTGCGTGATACGGACATTCTCCATGTCAGGGTTGAGGACGAGAAGGACATGATGATCCGCTTTGCAAAATGCTGCCGGCCCGTAACCGGCGATGCCATTATCGGGTATATCTCGCGGGGCAGGGGCATCATCGTGCATAAGGAAAACTGCAAAAATCTTTTAAACATCCCCGATTTTCCTGAACGTAAAATAGAAACCCAGTGGGAAAACGCCGATTCGGTTTTGGTTAAACGTTTTCAGATCATGGCGCGTTCTGCAGTCAATCTTTTTTCCGAAATTGAAGGCGCAATACACAAGCAGCAGGGGCACCTCCTCGAAGGCCGTCTTGAAGAAACATCCTCCAACCGGCTTACCGGCTACTTCACTATTCAGCTTGATAACGGAAAGGAACTTAAACAGGTACTCAAAAACCTGTGGGGTATACCTGTGGTTCTCAGCATAAAATCTTTAGGGCCGTGAATGCGTAATGCCTGAATCCGTATAAAAACCTTCTCTTCCCTTTCCTTCTCTCTTGCGCCAGGGAAAGCCATATTTCCTTGCTTTCCTTCATGTTCCCCGCGTATATCCGCACGGTTTCCGCCGCCCCCTCCAGCCCCAGCGCCTGTTGTATCAGTTCACTTTCCCAAAACGGTCTGACCGCCTCAAAGTCAGGCTCCCCCTTAACCAAGGTTCCGAACAACCGGGTCAATACTTTCCCGCACTGCTTAATTACCGGGCTTCTGTCCGTGAGGGTCTGCGGTTAAATTCGGAATTCCTGTGGCGGTTGTTAATTCCCGGTTAAATAACCACGAACGACACGAACCACCATAAAGAATGAGGAGGGGGAGAGTGAAGTGTGGGGAGAGGAGTGTGACAGTGACAGGAGGGAATTTTCTGTTGACAGGGTGGCGGAACCGGGGGGTAAGCTAAAAGTGATGCCTGGCACCACTTTTAGGAGGTTCCCATGCGAAAATTGTGTATTACCGCCGCCCTGCTTGCCCTCTGTCTCGCCGCACAGGAGGTGGTGCCTGGCACCCTTGCACTAACAAATCGCTCGTTATTGACATCGTCGTCATGTCGTTGTTTTTTGGGAAAATATCTCCGCAATATCCGCTGCGGTTTTCTATGCTCCCTTTTTCCCGGCTGGTAACGCAATGTTGACACAGAGGCGCAAGAAAAAGCGTGCCTGGCACGCCCGCTTTACCGTTCCGCCAGTTCGCTCCGGGAATAGGTATTGGTTTTTATATAAATGTGGGACAGGTGGTTCTCCACCGTCCGTATGCTGATACCCATCATTTTCGCAATCTGTTTGTTGTTCAGGGACTGCTTTATCAGGGCCACAATCTCGCGCTCGCGGGTGGAAAGCCCCGCGGAAGCCCATTTGCGCGCGGGTATTTCGTAGGCGGGGTTGACGTAGGTTTCCCCGGCCAGCACCGCGTCTATGGCGGTAAGGATCTCCGCGATGTCCGCGGATTTAGTGATATAGGCCCCCGCCCCCGCTTCAAGGGCATTCTGGATGAGGAAGGGGTCCTCGTACATGGAACATACCACGATGCCGGGAAGCGGCGCTTTCCGTTTTTGGGCCGTTTGTTTTAGCACGGGAATAACCGCAAGGCCGTCTTCCCCGCCCAGGGCAATGTCGAGAATAACTATATCGGGCAGGGGGTCAAGGCTTTCAAGCAGTTCCAGCGCCGCGGCGGCGGTTCCCGCGGTTCCGGCGATGGTAAAGCGTCCGGTACCGGTAAGCCACGCGCCGATGCCTTTGACCGCCAGGGGATGATCGTCTATCAGCACAATCCGAATCATGGGGTATCCTCCTGAACCAGGGGCGTCTCCAGCGTTATTACCGTGCCGCCGCCTGCTTCGCTGTCCATGACCAGGGTCCCGCGGAGGGAGGCGGCGCGTTCATACATACTCCACAGGCCGAAGCGTCCTTCCGCCCGCAGACGCAGGCGCGAATCCCGGTCCGGCGCGGTAAAGCCCCTGCCGTTATCCGAAACGGATATGCGCAGGACAGGCGGGGCGGAGGCTCCGCCGCGGGGTTCTCCGTTGCAGACCAGCACCGCCGATTCCCCCGCCTGTGCGTGTTTTTCGATATTCGCCAGACATTCCTGCACGATGCGGAAACACTGCAACTGTTTATCCGCGTCAAGGGGATCGAGCCGCAGTCCCTCCTGTACGGTCAGATCGCATTTAATGCCCGTGCGCTGGGCAAAATCGTAACACAGGCTGCGTAGCGCGCCGAGCAGCCCCCGCCGCCCAAAGTCCGGCGGGATCAGCGCGTCGCAGATCGTCCTGACGCGCCGTATAAGTTCCCGCTGCTCCTTGAGTACCTCCTCGCAGAGCAGGCGCCGCTCCCCCTCCCCCGCTGCCTTGTTTATGCTGTCCGTCCTGAATGTCAGCCGCCAGAGATCCTGCGCTACCGTATCGTGCAGCTCCCGTGCCAGGCGGGCACGCTCCTGTTCCTGGGCCAGCAGGGTCTCCCGTGAAAAGATAAGGCTCTGCTGCTCCCGGTTTACCGCTTTTTCCAGCCTGCGGTTCACCAGATGCAGGGCCAGAATGGTCATAATAACCAGCAGGGCAAAAAAGAAGAAAAGCTGGAAATACCGCAACTGGATAATGTCCGATAAGCCGGCGTCGATGCTTTGCAGTTGGTCAAGGGCGGTGTCTATTTCCAGCATGGCGGCAAAAACCGCCGCCCGGTCCCCGGCTTTTGCCGCCGCCTTGAGCCTGCCCGCGGATTCGTCTATGGCCGCGGCGGGCCGCGTAATATAAGGCCGCTGAATCTGGTACAGGCCGCCGACGGGGGAAGCGAAAAAACGGTCCAGTGCGCCAGTAAAATCATCCAGTTTTGCTTCAAGACCGGATACGCCGGCGGTATTTTCCGGCAGCGTTATTTTTATTTCCAGCCACGCGTGGGAAAGGGAAGAAACCGAGGGATGCGCGGTTTTTCCCCCGCAGGCCGAGGCAAGAACAATAACAGCCGCCGCTATGATACATGAATGAAACCGCACCGCCGCCTCCCTTGACAATATGCCGGAACGGAATCATTGTATTACAATAATGATGGACGGTAAACTGCCGCGGGAACGGGCAGTCCTCTGGAAAATAGTCCTCTGCTGCCTCATATCGGCCCTGGGTAATATAGGATTCAACTCTTTGGTAAGCGGCGTATTAAAGGTTTCGTTATACATGGATACGGTTTTTACCGTTGCCGCCGCCTTTGCTTTCGGTTTGTGGCCCGGCGTTCTGACCGGCGCGCTGCTCTATCCGGCGGGGGACGGTATTTTGTACAATGTCATCTTCAATACGCGGGCAAATACCTTCTGGCCCACGAATGTTTTTATCCTTTGCACCATTTCTGAGATTCTGCTTGTCTGTTTCTTCCGCGTCAAAATCAGGCCGGGGCAGTCCGTGTCTCCTGAGGAACCTTCCTTTGCGTCGTTTATCGGCATAGCCGCCCAGCTTATGGTACTGGCGGCCCTTGACTGTATCATCATCAGCGTCATTGGGGGCATAATCGATTTTGTACTACACGGCCTGCTTGCCGCCCCCAAGAGGATTTACCCGGAAGACATCTTCAAACTCGGCCTCTACCGGAACAATGTGCCGGTCCTGGCCGCGGCGATACTTTCCCGCATACCCATCAACATTGTGGACCGGTTTATCGCCGTATTCGCCGGTTACGGCATTTCCCTCGTGTACCGCAAATACGCCGCGCCCTGTAGCCGTCGCCGTTAAAACGGTAAACCGGGGCCGCCCCTTCATTTTTCCTTGCCTCTCTGCCCCGCATATACTATACTTTCCGTATAATACAAATATGCAAATATGCAAAAAAACGTAAAGCATCCGGTGTAACCAACGGAACGTAACAAAGGCGGGGAACACATGAAAAGTTTAAAGAAAGAATTTCTATTGCTGTTTATAGGGGCCGGATTCCTGATTTCCGCCGCAGTGGGGCTGCTTATGTACTATCAATATGCCCGCTATATTGAAAGCTCCTACCGGCAGCACCTGGGCCAGGTAACGGAGATGCTCGTCCGGGCCTTTCCTGAAATTTCCGATCTTGATTACCTGGTACAGGAAGGCAAGAGCGCGTCCGATGCGTATTGGCGCTTGACCGGAATCTTGCAGGAGATTGCCAAGAGTTTCAATCTTGCCTATATCAGCGTCCTGGACAAGACCGACAGCGGCTACCGTTTTGTGCTGGATTCATCGACGGACAAGGACGAGTGTCTGGAGATACTTGCGGGAGGGGCGGAGGATTTTTTTCTTCCCTATGATACGCATACGGAGACCATGGCCCTTGCCGAGAGAAGCGGCCTTACGCAGATTACCCCAAAACCCACCGTAGATGAGTACGGCATCTTTATCACCTCGGTAACCCCTCTGAGCAAAGACGGACAGTTGAACGGCCTTATGACCGTGGACTTTGATATATCCGCCATCAAAGAGATGGAACGCCCCGCCCTGATTGCGCTGGGCATAGCCCTTGCCCTGGCCTTCGGCATATCCTTAGCCGTCAGCATTGTTGCGTCCGCTTCATTCATAAAGCCCATAAACAACGTGATGGCCGCGCTCCAGGCCATATCGAAGGGGGACCTTACCAACGAGATTACGACGAACCGCACGGACGAACTCGGCGCTATGCTTCATCTCCTTAACCGTACCCAGGAGAGTGTTAAAACTTTGATTGCCGCCATTGCGGATAAGGCCGGAAGCCTTTCCCAGGTGGGCGCGGAGCTGTCGGTTATGATGAGCCAGTCCGCGGCGGCGGTGCACGAGGTAAACGAACAGGCCCGAAGCCTCAAGACAAAAGCCGGCAATCAGGAGGAAAGCCTTGCGGCGGCAAACGGCGCGATAGAAGGGATTGTCGACAATATCAACCGGCTTAACCGCAGCATCGAAGAGCAGGCGGAAAGCGTGTCCCGTTCCTCCCAGGCCATAGAGGAAATGGCGGCCAATATCCGGGCCGTAAGCGAAAGCCTTACCATGAACGAGCGGAATATCGAAAACCTGACCCGTTCTTCCGAACAGGGCTACAACACGTTGCGCCGCGTATCGGAAAACATCCAGGATGTCGCGCGGGAATCGGAGCGGCTTTTGGAGATCAATCAGGTGATAGAGAATATCGCAAGCCAAACCAACCTGCTTTCCATGAACGCGGCCATTGAGGCGGCTCACGCGGGGGAAGCGGGCAAAGGTTTCGCGGTGGTAGCCGGGGAAATCAGGAAACTCGCGGAATCATCTTCCAAACAGGCGGGAACCGTCGCCGAAGTTCTGAAAAAGATAAAGAGCGCGCTTGACGGGATAAGTACCATCGCCGGGAACGCCCTGAATCATTTTAAAAACATCGACGGCAATGTGCATATTGTGGCCGAACAGGAAGAACATATACGCAAGGCAATGGAAGAACAGAATCAGGGGAATAATGAAATTCTCTTAACCATATCGAAGTCCCAGGAGATAAGCCAGGACGTGCGGGCCAGATCCGCCCTCATGCTGGCGGGAAGCGAAAAGATTACCCGCGAGAGCAAACAGCTTGACGCCATTACCTCGGATTTGGATCACGGCATGAACGAGATTGCCTCGGGGGTGAATCAGATAAGCACGGCGGTTGTACGGATACAGGATATCAGCATCGGGAACAAAGAAAGCATCGACGCCCTGGTCTCGGAAATCGGCAAGTTTAGAGTTTAGGGTTTTATTAAAAAGAGAACGGGGCGCGCTATACGTTCATTCTGAACGGCCTTTTCGTAATTTGACATTCCTCAACTTCCTCTGGTATAATACATGTATGTGCTGGTATTGCGGTTCTCCCATTAAAGACAGCGAGCCCCTGGGCCGCTCCCTCCGCTGTATTGACTGCGGAAAGGATATGCGTTCATGCAGGAATTGCCGTTTCTACCTGAGCGGCGGACGGGGGGATTGTTCCGAATCCCGGGCGGAAAGCCCTCCCGATAAGGAAAGGGCTAACTTCTGCGAATGGTTTTCGCTTAACCCCCGCTTCCGCGAAGCCTCCGTGGGGGAGAAAAAAGCTATTGACCAGGCGGCGGCCGCCCGTTCCGCCTTTGACGGCCTCTTTAAATAGATGCGGGGCCGTATCATCCGGGGTTCCCGGAATGTTTTTACCGTTTTGGATGAAAACAACCGGGAAATAGAATGCCGGATTAAGGGGAAGGTGCTTAAAGGCGTCGATGCCTACAACCCCCTGGCCCCCGGGGACTGGGTTGAATATCAGGGTGGTGAGGGGGGAACGGGCCTTATACTCGGCCTGGAAGACCGGAAGAATTTCTACTCCCGCTTTAACCAAAAGGGCGGCGCACCCCAGATACTCGCGGCCAATGTTGACCTGGTGTTCTGTGTAACAAGCCCGTCCTCGCCCCCGTTCAGGCCGCGTTTCCTTGACCGCGCCGTCTTGCAGGCCGATAGTGCCGGCATAGAGCCGGTCGTCATCTGCAATAAATGGGATATTACGCCGGTTCCCCACGAAGCGGAGGAGCGGCTTGCGGATTTCAGCCGTATCGGGTACCGGGTGCTTTTTGTATCGGCATCGACGGGCCTGGGCATACCGGAACTGCGCCGCCTTATGGCCGGAAAGGTTTCGGTTATGGTAGGCCAGTCGGGGGTAGGAAAATCCAGCCTCATAAGGGCGCTGGACCCTACGCTGCCGGTTAGAATAGGGCCCCTCAACCAGAAATACGACCGGGGAAATCATACGACGTGCCAGGCACAACTTCTTGCGCTTTCCGCTCTTAACGAAAAAAACGAAAAAGGCGGGGAAAGCGGAGCGGACGGCTTTGTCATTGATACGCCGGGTATACGGCGCTTTATCCTCGACGGCATAGAGCCGGATGAGCTTATCCTCTATATGCGCGAACTGTCCTCCCTTGCCGGAAGGTGCCTCTTCGGCCTTTCCTGTTCGCATACGGGCGAAAAAGGCTGCCGTGTCAGGGAAGCCCTGGCATCGGGCGCTCTACACGGGGATCGCTATGAAAGTTTTTTAAGGATTACGGAAGAATTGCGAGGCGGCGCTTATGAATGAAAGAACGCTCAGACTGCTGGAATTCGATACCATACGGAACAAAGCCGCGGATTGCGCCCTCAGCAGCGAAGCCGCGGAACGTATACGGAAAGACCTCCCCCTGCGGGACGCGCAGGCGGTACGGGATCTAAAAACCCTTACGGGCGCTGTTTTGGAGAGGATCCTTGCCGGGGATGAAAAACAGGAAAGCCTGCCTGCCATAGCCCCCCTCTTCCCGGTCCTTGAAACAGAAGGCGCGGTACTGGAAATCGAAGATGCCTTTGCCGTCGGCCTTTTTGCCGAACGGGGCGGGGCCTTTGTAAGCTGGCTTGTCAAGGGGGAAAATCAGACCCTCAAGGCCGCGGCCGATGGAATCCCCGATTGTTCAAGTTTAGCGCGGGAAGTATTCCGCGTCATAGACAAAGACGGGAACCTCCGCGATCTGGCCGAATTCCGCGACATAAAAAAACGCATCCAGAACCTTACGAAGGAACTGGAACACGCCGGTTCAAAATATACCGGCAGCGAAGAACTGCGGCGTATGCTCCAATCCGGCGTCCCCTCCCAGCGGGACGGACGTATGGTTCTTGCCGTTAAAGCCAACTTCAGGGGCCGCATACGGGGCATAGTCCACGAGGTATCCTCTACCGGCCAGACCGTGTTTGTGGAGCCTGAAGAGGTTGTCGAAAAAAACAACGAGCTTATCATAGAAAAACAGAACCTTGACGCGGAGATACGGAAGGTCCTGCGGGAAATGACCAGGACCCTTGCGGAGCATCGTGATACGCTCATCCTTTTCCACGAACGAGTCGTCTATCTTGAAACCATCAGGGCGCGTTCCCGCTATAGCGGTGGGACACGGGGGCGTTTTGCCCCGGAACATCCCGGTATGGAAACAGCCTGCCCGCTCGTTCTTGTAAAGGCCCGCCACCCCCTGCTCTCCCGTCCCGTACCCATAGACCTTGCCATGGAAGGGAGTACCCGGGTGGTCATCATCACCGGCCCCAATACCGGCGGCAAAACGGTCGCCCTAAAAACCGTCGGACTTTTCGCCCTTATGAACCAGTTCGGCCTTGCCCTGCCCGCGGAAGAGGGGACGATGCTCCCCATATTTGACGGAATCTATGCCGACATTGGGGATGAACAATCCCTTTCGCAATCGCTTTCCACATTCTCCGCGCACATGACCAATATCGCGTCCATCCTCGATGCTTCAGGCGCTTCCTCCCTGGCGCTGCTTGACGAACTGGGATCGGGAACCGACCCCGAAGAGGGAAGCGCCATCGCTATGGCTATCCTTGACCGTCTTATAGAGAAAAAAACGCGGCTTATCACCACGACCCACCACGGCATCCTTAAAAATTACGGCTATACCAGGGAAGGCGTGGAGAACGCTTCCATGGAATTTGACGGCAGAACCCTCTCGCCCACCTACCGCATCATTATGGGCGTTCCCGGCGAAAGCCATGCCCTGGACATAGCCGGCAGAAACGGGCTTGCGCCGGACATCGTTGAAAGGGCGCGCGGCTACCTGGACGACGAGCGTTCCGATATTTCTGCCCTCATCACCGGCCTTAAAAAGAAACATGAGGAACTGGATACGGCCGACGCCGCGCAGAAGGCCGAGCAACTGAGGCTCCGTGAGGAACGCCGCAGCGCCGACCTGCGGGAACTCAGGCTGAAACAGAAAGAGCTTGAAATCAGGGCCGGCGAAGCGGGGCGCCTCCGCCGTTTGCTGGATGAAAGCCGCAAGACGCTGGAGAATCTGGTACGCGAGGTGCGGGAAGGGGAACTTACCAGGGAAAAAACGCTCAAGGTTAAGGAATTTCTAAGGAACCTTGAGGAACGCGCTGAGGCTGAGGAAACCTTACAGGAAGAGGCGGGACGGCAGCTTGCCCTTGAAAAACGCCGTATCGAAGACAGATACAATTCCCCCGAAACACCCGAAGCCGCCGGCGGCGATGTCCGGGTAAAGGCCCGCGGGGGATGTATCCCTCAAACCATCGAGCCGGGCATCGAGGTATTGGCCGGCGAATTCAAACGCCGCGCACGGGTTTTAAGGCAGGACAAAAAAGGCTCCTGGCTGGTAGAGATAGGCTCCCTCAGGATGAAAATGGACGGGAAGGATCTGACGCCCCTTGCGCCCTCGGAAGAAGATCGGAAGCCGGTCATAGCCGCGGCGGATCTTGCCGCAGCGCCCCGGCCTCAATTCGAGCTCAACATCCTGGGTATGCGCCTTGAGGAAGCCCTGGACAGCCTGGGCCGCCAGATAGACGCCGCGGTTCTTGGCGGCATGGGGGAATTCTCCGTGATTCACGGCAAGGGGGACGGCATATTACAGAAGGGTGTGCACGACTACCTGAGAAGCGCCCCGCAGGTTGCCGATTACTTCTTTTCGCGCCCCGAACTGGGCGGCTTCGGACGGACGGAGGTTATCTTAAAATGAGCTACCGCCCGCCCTGTATGCGGGGGGCAAACCGCCCCTCCCCGCCTATCGGCTGGCAAAAATTGTCTTTTTTTCATGTTTTGCGGCTATTGACAAATTTTTTATAAGTATTACACTATTGTTATGCTCAAGGTAACGGTAGGCATGAAGACAGAAAAGACCCAACGGCTCACGGCTCACGGCTCACGGCTCACGGCTCACGGCTCACGGCTCACGGCTCACGGCTCACGGCTCACGGCTCACGGCTCACGGCTCATATTTTACCCAGAACAGTCCGGCGTGT
>JAISNI010000180.1 GCA_031276295.1 Treponema sp. | reverse complement strand
GGCAATCAGCTCTACCAGCCCGACGGAGTCGCCATCATGAGCCCCACCTGCCGCCCCGGCTTCTTTGTTGACGCCATCCAGCTTATGGAAGACGCGCTGAACGGCAAAGATATTACCGTTCACTTTACGGACAAGGCCGCAAAGCGCTTCCACGAGCCCCCGCACCTGGTGGACACCGCAAGCTGGGCGGCCAACAAGACCAACCCGAGCTGGCGCGGATTTGATTAAGTAAACCTGAAGTTCGGCAAAGAGGAAGAAATTTAACCGCGAACCGCACAGGCAGGCACAAACGGAAGCTGAGGATAACAAAGTAACGTTCGTGTTTCTTGTGCGGTCAAACCAGCAGTTTGTTGCGGTTAATTACTTTTTCAATTTACGGATACTATCAGCCTGTTGCACTGGTGGATTTTTATACGATTTTGCGCTGAAGTGCAACAAACTGTTATCTTGGGACAGAGAAATAACCGATGACGATACTTTCAATGAAGAATATCTCCAAGGCGTTTTTCGGCATACCGGTTCTGGAAGATGTAAGCCTTGAAGTTGAAAAGGGAGAGGTTCATGCCCTCCTCGGCGAAAACGGTGCGGGAAAATCCACGCTGATGAATATACTGGGCGGGGTCTACACGAAGGATTCCGGCACGGTTGAGGTAAACGGCGTCAGCCTGGAAAACGCTTCGGTTTCCGATTCCGAAAAAGCCGGGGTTGCCTTTGTTCATCAGGAACTTAACCTTTTTAACGAGCTGCTTGTTTTTGAGAATCTGTTCCTCGGCAAGGAAATTCTCTATAAGACAAGAACGCTGAACAAAAAGGCGATGATCGCCCGCGCGTCCGAATTGTTCGACGACCTGGGAGTCAATATTAATCCCCGGGCGCCGGTGGCAAACCTTGAGACCAGCCAGAAACAGCTTCTGGAAATAGCCAAAGCCCTTGACGCAAAGGCGAATCTCGTCATACTTGACGAGCCGACCACGGCGCTTAACACGTCGGAAATTGAACATCTTTTTTCCATAATCCGGCGGCTGAAAGATAAAGGAATAAGTTTTATCTTTATTTCGCATAAGATGCCCGAAATTTTTACCATAGCCGACCGCTATACGGTTTTGCGGAACGGGCGCTTTATCAGGTCCGGCAGAATCTCTGACACCAACCCCAAAGATCTTACCACATCCATGGTGGGGCGCGAGGTGTCGGACAGGGAATTATACGGGGAACGAAAATTGGGGGATGTGATCCTCGAACTGGAAAACTGTTCCGGCGCGGGATTCCACGATATTTCCTTTAAAGTTAGAAAAGGGGAAATTATCGGACTGACGGGCCTTGCCGGATCGGGGGCAAGCAATTTGATGCAGGCCATGTTCGGGATAGCCCCCTTTTATTCCGGGAAGCTCACCGTCTTTGGGAAAAGAACTTTGAACATTAATACCCGTACCTATGGTATTCACGCGGCCATGAAAACCGTCCGCATCGGCATGGCGCCGAGCAACCGGAAGGAAAATTCCATACTGCCCTTTATGCAGCTTCTGGAAAACGAATATGTTTCGGAGCATACGCTTTCGGCCTTCAAGTTTCATATTTTCAAGAAAAAGGAAATAGCCAAGTACGATGCTTACCGGCATCTTCTTAATATAAAGGCGAATTCCCACAAAGACCTTATCACGAGTCTTTCGGGCGGCAACCAGCAGAAGGTTATTCTGGCGCGGCTCCTCAACACAAACGCCGATATTTTTCTGCTGGACAATCCGACCCAGGGCATAGATGTCGGCGCCAAAAGCGAAGTCTACAAGCTAATCCTGCAATTATCCGAAGAGGGTAGAACCATTTTGGTGAACACCCTCGAAATACCCGAAATCGAAAAAGTCGCGGATCAATGCGTGGTTTTTTACCACGGCAGGATTCACGCCATCCTTGACAGAAACAACATTGACGAAACAACCGTCATGCTGCACGCCACAGGCGCGGTGCCGGAGGAAAAAGAAAAGCCTGAAACAAAACGGGGGGTAGCATTATGAGCGATATTTCTATTGCGGTAAAACGTACCAAAACGGCGGACAGGATACTTGAACTATGGGAACGCTACAGTTATGTGGCTATTTTTATCGCCATATTCATCACCTTTGTCGGGGTGAGCAAGAACCTTACGTGGTCGAGCGTTATGCTTGTGCTGCGCCAGAGCGCGGTTATCGGCATCATAGGCTTCGGCATGGCCCTGGTCATTCTGGTGGGAGACATCGATCTTTCCGTGGGTTCCGGCCTTGTGCTGATATCCGGCCTGACCGTTATGGTCTACAACGCCACGGACGGCAATTCCTTTATCGCCCTGCTTGCGGCGCTGGGCATGGGAATAGCGGCCGGTTTGTTTAACGGCCTCCTCGTGGGTCTGGCGAAAATGCCGCCCTTCATCGTTACGCTTGCCACCATGCTCATCTTCCGTTCCATGGCCCTTTACATCAGCGATTCAAAACTCTACGAACTGGATTCCTCCAAGGCTTCTTTCAGCGCGCTGCATTACGGATTCGGCAATTCTTCGTTCCTGACCGTTCCCATTGTGGGCATCATGTTTCTTCTGGTCGCCTGCGCGGCCATCTATATGTGTACGTCCACCAAATACGGCAAGAAGATCTACGCCCTGGGAAGCAACGCGCGGGCGGCCCGGCTTGCGGGCATCAATACCGAATGGTTAAAGGTAAGCCTGTTTGTGATCTGCGGCCTGCTTGTAGGCTTTTCCGCCTTTGTAAACGCCGCCATGAACCGCAGCGTATCGCCCGCCACCACGGGTCAGACCTTTGAAATGTTCGCCATCGCGGGGATAGTGTTGGGCGGCATAAGCATGTCCGGGGGCAAGGGGCACACGGCGGGGATCATCTTCGGCACCATGTCGTTCACCATGGTCAGCCGGATCATAGACGCCTTTGAGTTGAGCACCACCATGAACAACACCGTCAAGGGCATTATCCTGCTACTGGCCATCGCCCTCCAGATGATCAAGAAACGGGCAAAAGAATAGAGAGGTCCGGGCGTCCGCGAAATGGGGCTTATACCGGCACTTTGCTGACTCTGATTTTCCAGCCGGTAAGGAAGCGTTCCTTTTCCGGGGGGATTGAGATGTCGGTGATAACCTGGCTGATGCCGCTGAAAGGCAGAAGCGGTACCAGACCCTGTTTTGAGAATTTTTCCGATTCGGTAAGTATTATTACCTGAGCCGCCTGCCCCGCCATATCACGCACGGTTTCCGAGCGCAGGTGATCGTTTCCGGTAAAGCCCGATTGTTCCGAAAAACCGTCGGTTCCGATGAAGAGCTTGTCCACCGTAAAGCTCCGGGCGCACTGCCGGGCAATGGGGCCGACCATCACCTGGGCTTCGTTCTGGTAGTCCCCGCCCAGCAGCAGGATCTTTGCCTGGGGCAGCTTGCGGATATACGCCGCGATAAAAGCTGAATTGGTGATGATCCTGACATCCCGCTTGTTAAGGGTAAGTTCCTCGGCGAGAATTGCGCAGCAGGATCCCGACTCGATCATCACCGCCTCGCCGTCCCGCACCAGAGCGCACGCGGCCCGGGCAATCGTGCGCTTGGTCTCGTAGTGATAGGTCAGTCGGTTGTTAATGTCGTCGCTTGACCCTGGAAACACCTGCCCTTTTTCGTGCCGGAGAAGCCCCTTCTCTTCCAGCCTGTCCAGATCCTTGCGCAGAGTAACCTTGGAAACCTCCATCATTTCCGCAAGCCGCGTAACTTCTATCCGGTTTTCGCTGGTGATGATTTCCAGTATTTTTTTTTGCCGTTCCGTCTGCCTGTCCGTCATAAGCAACCCCAGTCTTTACTTATTATACCGGAATCAGGCGGTAACGGCTAGCAGCCTGCTAGAAACAGCCCCCTTCCGTATATTCCGAATTGAAGGCAGGGCTTGTGAAATATCCGCCTGTTGAGCCTCTATATTTTTTCGCCGTTCCGTAGTATCTTTTTATTAAGAAGGATATTATATGATACATGCAGTTGTTTTTGATTACGGCGGGGTGATCAGCTTTCCTCCTCCAGACATCTTGCTGGATATGCTTGCTTCTTTTGGGGAGGTTGATATTGCAATACTGGATTATCTGATGCGGAAGCATCGGGACGCATACGACAGGGGAACCTGTTCGGGAAAAGATTATTACCGGTTGATACTTGAAACTGCCGGCGTGCATCCCGATGACAGGATTCCTGAGGCGATGGCGCGTCTGGACTTGGCGGGTTGGAAGCAGGTAAACCCCAAGACGCTTAGGCTTATGAAAGAGGTAAAGGCCGCGGGATTAAAGCTGGGGATACTTTCCAATATGCCCTGGGAATTTTTGGAGATGGCGCGGGAGACAATGCCGTTATTTGAATTGCCCGATACGGGGATATTCTCGTGTGAGGTGGGCCTTATAAAACCGGAAGCGGCTATCTACCAAAAATTGATTGAGGCATTGCAGTGCAAGCCGGAAGAAATTGTTTTCTTTGACGACATACAGGTAAATGTGGAAAGCGCTCGGAAACAGGGAATCAAAGCGGCAGTCTGGAAAAGGCCGAAAAAAGCGCGGTTTTTTTTACGCAGTCTGGGGTTGAATTTTTAAAGGAGCACGTATGTCCTTAATTAAAACCATCGCCGTTTTTACCGTTATTGGAGTTGCTATGATCACCCTTATCCCGGTAGGTATAGTTATCTTTGCCCTAAACCTTGTAGGCATGAAACGGATTACGCCGCTGCTTATATACAAAATTGCGCAATACTGGGCGCTCCTTATCATACAATGCTCCGGGTGCAGGCTTACCGTTTCGGGACAGGAAAACATTCCCCGGAAAGGCGGCGTTTGTTTTGTCAGCAACCATGTGGGCATCTTCGATATAATTCTGGCCCTGGGGCTCATCGGGAGGCCTTTCGGGTTTATTGCGAAAAAGGAGCTTGTCTTTATCCCCTTTCTTAATATCTGGATATGGCTTTTAGGCGGTTTTTTTATCGACCGCGTCAACATACGCAGGGCGATAAAAACCATCAATTCCGGCGTCGAGCGGCTTAAAGCGGGCGGCGGTATGCTGATCTTTCCAGAGGGTACACGGAGTAAGGGCGGCGGCCTTAACGCCTTCAAACCGGGTTCCCTCAAACTTGCAACGCAGGCTGGCGTGCCCATTGTGTCTATGGCCATTGCGGGAAGCTACGACGCGTTTGAAAAAAACAACCGCGTGCAGTCCGTGCCGGTACAAATCACCTTCGGAAAACCTATTTACACCGCGGAGCTTTCCGCGGAGAACCGTAAGAAGAATCTTGCGGAACAACTCCATGCCGAAATTGCCTCGGCGTTAGGCGTGGTTCCCCGCAATGAACATGAAGAAGAACGCTAACGGGGGAGGCTCATTCAGTCAGCATATCCTGTACGCCGGATGAAAGGCTTTTAAGTATACGCCGTTTTACCGTGCCGGAATTGCCGGTAAAGTCCGCGATGCGTCTGCGTATATCCCGGCGTCTGGAGTTAAGGCCGAAGGGGCAGGTGCAGGCGGCTTTAAGGATTTCCATTTCATCGGCGCAGGCTATGATCTGCTTTTCTTCGATGTAGGCGAGGGGCCGGATAAGGCTTACGGGATATTTCCGGTAGCGGAGCAGTATGGGCATAGCGGAAAGTTCGCCCTTGCCTGTCATGTTCATAAAGAAGGTTTCGATAATATCATCAAGGTGATGGCCCAGCGCTATTTTGTTAAATCTGTTTTCCACCGCGTATTTTAAAAGTTCGGTCCGTCTCTGGGTTGAGCACCAGTAACAGTTCATCTTTTCCCCTTGTTTTAACCGGCCTATGACGGGTACGAAAAGATCGGTAAAGGGAATGTTCCATTCTTCAAGGCGGCTTTTGAGTATAGGCTTTTTACAGCATGAACAGAAGTCGCTTGAAATATGAAGGGCCTCAAGCTCGTAATTTTTTTTGACGGAGGGACGCAGTACGGAAAGAACCCAGGCAAGAAGGGTCGAATCCTTACCGCCCGATACGGCAATCAGGATGCGGTCGCCTTCGTCTATAAGGCCCCGTTCCAGTACCGCCTTTGCCGCAAGTTTCCGCACGACGATGCCCGCCGGCGCGCGGTGTATAAAACGGTTAGCCATCCTGCTTCCCCGCCTTCCCGCACAGATCGCGGATAACAAGACTGGCAAGGATCATGCCCGCGCTCGCCGTTACCGTTACCGCGCTGCCGTTGATCACCTTTTTGGAAGAGCACCATTCGCCCGCACCCTCCCGTACCGGGCACATGCACCGCGCCGAGCCGCAGGATACGGCGATTTCCGTATGGAGGGGAAGGCGCTCGTCGCTGTATACGCATATAAAGTTGCCGTTAAAGCCGCGCCTGCGCAGCCCCGAGCGGACCAGGCGCGCAAGCGGGCAGCCGCCGGTCTCCCAGATGCCGGCCGTTTTTAACCTGAGCGGATCGAGTTTCTGCGCCATTCCCATGGAAGAGAAGAGCGTTGTCCCCGCCTTTGACGCCGTTTCTATAAGGTCAAGTTTATAACTTAGACTATCAATAGCATCAATCACATAATCGGATTCTTCTATACTAAAAGTACCGGCGGTCTCCCGCGAGAAGACCTGAGGATAGGCCCGTATACGGCATTGCGGGTTTATCTCGCGGAGGCGTTCCGCAAGCTCATCAACCTTCACCCTGCCAACCGAGCAGTACCGCGCCTGTACCTGCCGGTTGATATTGGTAATACATATCGTGTCTGAATCGACAAGATCGATGGAGCCTATACCCGAACGCACCAGAGCTTCGGCGCACCAGCTTCCCACGCCGCCTACGCCGAAAACCATAACCCTTACGCGGGAAAAGAAATCCAGGGCCTCCGCGCCGGTAATGAGGGCAAGCCGCTGAAATATCGGATTAATCTTCATCGGCGTATACTACAGATAAGTACGGGGTCATGTTCAATCTTCCTTCATTTGAAAGTCCGGTTTGGTTTGCGCCTTCAATTCAATGATAATGATAGAGGAAAATAAACGGAAAGTCGATAGTAATTGCCTAATAATTATTCCGGCCAAAAAGGGCCGACTGCCCGGTAACAAAAATCCAGTCGAAATCAGACTGCCGCGCGTTACCCCCATTAAAATTCTTCCCGCTCAAATGACGCGGGATGTTGAAATCCGCGCGGGCTTGACGTACAATAAAACCAGAAGGCGGGGACGCGCATGACAGACACAGAATGTACCATACCGGATATCCTGCCGCCCAGCGAGGACGGCGTGTTCAAGACCCTGCTCACGC
>JAISNI010000150.1 GCA_031276295.1 Treponema sp. | reverse complement strand
TTCTGTACGGCACCAGCACGGTACAATCGATAGACGTTCCCTTGTCTGCCGTAACCGCTTCCGGGGCGCACCATGCCCTTATTGAGCCGTTTGTTACCGCCATTGGCCATAGTTCGGCCAGGGACAGGAGCCGTTCCATAGAGCGTCCGCTGCCGACGGTGGATATGTCAAACCGCTACGGCCTTGTGGAGCCGCTTCTCGTGGAGTACCACGGAAACAGTACGCCTTACCCGGTAAGCCTTCCGGTAAAGACCATAACAACGAAAGACCGGTTTGCGTTGCTGGAACCGCTTTTAACTGATTTTCGGTTTTCCAATAAGCCTTACCCGGTAAGCAATCCGTTGGGTTCTCTTGTAACAAAAACGCATATCGGCCTTTTAGAGCCAGTCATAAATCCAAGATTGGATATTCGGTTTCGTATGCTGAAAAACCACGAACTCAAGAAGGCCCAGGGCTTCCCGGACGACTATGTGATAACCGGGAACACCACGGAACAGACAAAGCAGATAGGGAATGCGGTACCGGTGAATACCGCAAAGGCCCTCGCGCTTGCGGTTATGGGTAAATAAAAGGGGGGGAACATGAAAACAAACTACTACATAAAAAGCCCGAAATGCTGCGCCACTTGTAATAACAGGATACGCAATAGTTATTATGAGTTATTTTGCCATGAAGACAAGGGGGCGCTGGATACACGGCATCTTGTATCGGAACTGGGGATATGTCTTGAATATGAGGAATCATTAAAAACCGGATATATGGAGATAAAAAATGCCACTGAATAAAGTTGCAGGAAATATGTATGGCTGGATCACTCATACATACAACGTAATTAAAGGTATGTGTCCACACGGTTGCTCTTATTGCTATATGAAACGCTGGGGGAAGCAAAGCCCGACACATTTTGATGAAAAAGAATTGAACACCAATTTAGGGAGCGGCAATTTTATTTTTATCGGAAGTTCTTGTGATATGTTTGCCGATGATATTCCGGGGGCGTGGATAGTAAGAACCCTGGATAAAGCAAATCGGCATGATAACAGATATTTGCTTCAATCAAAAAATCCAGGGAGATTTATTAACTATCATGCAATACTGCCGACGGAAAAATATGTTCTTTGCACTACTATTGAGACAAACGAAAATTTTGAGTGCATGGGCAAATCTCCATCCCCATACGACAGGATAGAAGCAATGATTAGGCTGAGACAAATGGGGTATGAGATTATGATAACGATTGAGCCTATCCTCAATTTTGGAGAAGGGTTTCTGCAACTGTTAAAAATGTGCCAGCCTATTCAGATCAACATCGGGGCAGATAGCGGCAACAACCACTTGCCGGAGCCTTCCCCGGAGAAGATAGCGGCCCTTATCGAGGCCCTGCGGGGATTTACGAGGGTACACCTGAAAAAGAACCTCCGGCGTATTTTGCCGGAAAGTAGGTACTATGAAAATGCGTAAAAATACCACGCAAAAGTCCATTCATACGGGGGAGTGTTTTGATGACTGAAAAGTATGCCGTTCTAATCAAATATAAATACATCGAATATATAGAAAGCGCAAAACTCTCTGACGCTGACGCATGGGTATTTTTGAAAAGCATAATTGAGTATGACAAAACAGGGGTGGAACCGGTATTTTCAAACCCTATTTTATCAGGGCTTTTTGCGGTGGTAAAGATTGATATTGACAAGAACAGGGAAAATTATGAAGCCGTATTTGAAAAACGAAGTAAGGCCGGGAAGGAAGGGGCAAAAAAAAGGTGGGAAAATGGCAAAAATGGCAAATGCCATAATAGTATAGCAAAAATAGCAAATGCTAAATGTGCTAAAAAAAATATGGCAAAAATGCATGATCATGATCTTGATCATGAATATGTATGTGATCCTGATAAGAATTCTATCGGCTCCGCCGAAAAAGCGGTCGATCCTTCGCCCCCTAAAAAGCCTGGAAAGCTAAAAAAACCCCCGCTTCGGGAACGGGAGCCGGAAAACGACATGGAGCGGGTGGAAAAGGCTTATCTTGAGAACTGGGATTCCCTGTTTTCCGAGGGGAAGGTTAAAACACCCGATCCCATTGTGAACTGGAATCAGACCAGGGCCTTGTTAAAACGGCATTTTGAGAAACTAAAGGCAGACCAAATAATAAACGCCTTAAAAAACGGCATGGTGGACAATTTTGTTGTGTCCGGCGGATATTCTTTGGGGACTATGCTTTCGGCGGCGGTGCTTAACCGCCTTGTAAATGCCAAACAGGGGCCGCCGTTAAAAACACAAGCGGATTGGGGCGGGAATGTGGATATGGGGAAAGGCGTAAAAGCAAAACAATTTTTTGGAGGGTAACGGAAAATGAGCGATATATCAGCGGTGCCGATTGGCCGGGTTTCAAGCAACTGGCTTGAAGAGATAAAAAATTATCAGCTAACCCCCGAAGATGAGGAAATTATCAAATGGCGGGAGAAAGAAATAAAAGCGATGAGGCAAATTGAAAACGAGGAGCAGGAGAAAACACGGCTGATAAATATGCGCATCCCGTTGCGGTATTGCGGTTTATCTCTCGATAACTATACGGTGGCAAGTGCCGAGCAGGAAAAAGTTGTCGAGTTTCTCAGGGAGTACGGAAAACGAGATTTCAAAAGCATGGAAAACCTTGTAATCCACGGCCCCCCCGGAACAGGAAAAACACACATGATTTGCGCCTTCATCCAAGGTTGTAAAATGAAAGAGGCGCAGTATTGGAAACTATCGGATATTATGCGGACCATACGGGACAGCTATTCTCCTCGGTCGGAAGAATCGGAATTACAGTTCTTAAAACGGCTTTCACAAATACCTATTTTAGTTATTGACGAGATTGGCCGCCAGACAGGGACAAAATTTGAAGGCAATTCGATATTTGATTTATTGGATGACCGCTATGACAATATGCTTCCGACTATTCTGATTTCCAATCTTCCGTTAGAGGGGGAAGAAAGTATGGCTACATATCTGGGAAGGTCTGTCATGGACAGGATCAATGAAAATTCATTGGACATTCCTTGTTTCTGGTGCAATTACCGCGATCATGCGGAAATAACAATAAGGGCTGGGCAATTATGATTGATATTTCAAAGCTGACTGAAAACGACAGAGGGAGAGAAGTGGTGTTTGATTTCCGTGGGTCAGAAAGGGAGTTTGGAATTATCAGCTCATGGAACGAACGGTTTATTTTCGTCAAATATAACGGCAGCCAACAAAGCCAGGCAACAGATCCCATGTCTTTACGATGGTCTATTCCATTGGACATGGATTTGTATGATGTTTGCAATAAATTATCACTGGATGAAATTAAAAAGGAGGTGGAAAGGTGAGCGATAATACGGTGGAAGAAATAAAACGTTTTGTTTTAGATGATAATGCCATATTTACCATTGGTCAGTACAGGTATCGTATCCGGTTTCCACGCTGTGCCGGGAGAAAGGGGCTTTATTTTGTAACAGTATTGGTATCAGACAAGTGGCGTTATGTGGGGCATTTTTGGCGCTCCTCATTAACGTTATCGCGTGGTGTAAAGTCCGAGTTTTCATGGGACGATGGGCCGGTAGCAATTTTTGACAAATTTCTTACTGGTCTAAAATACGGAAAACTGCCGGATCAAATGGATGTAACGAGAGATGTCAGTTAAAAATTGAATGGAGGGAAGGTGGTGAATCCTTGTGATTATTGTGTGTGTGATCCTGATATTTGTTCATATCACCCTTGCAACGGCTGTGATGCTGATGATGACAAATGTTCTCAATGTCAAGCGATAATAAGGGGATTCGATTGTAATTGCTTTCAAAAGAAGGAGCAGAAAAATGACTAGAGGCGACGGTATGACGTATTTACAAGCTGTAGCAATTAAATCAGAAATGGAGTTTGCGTTGAAATGTAAAAACATTGAACCAGAAGGATGCAAGAATATAGCGAACAAGTATAGCGCCGCACAGTGGATAAAATGTAGGAGGCTGATACTTGAACAACTGGACAAGGAAAGAGATGACATTAATGAAATGGCGAAGCTCGCAATACGCCTGAGAGGAGAGGACATAGAATGAAGTGGCGGGTGGAGACCATCGGCCCCTGTACGCTGTACTTAGGGGACTGTCTGGAAATACTCCCGGAGCTGGGGGAGATGGATATACCATGCTAATCATCACCTGCGAGGACTGCATGGGAAAAGGTTTAATACCCAGAGATATGGTCTATCCCTTGGTTGTTTTTGGCCGTCCCCCCTTCGAGACTTCCCGTATTTTATCGACACAACCAGACGGGTATATGGCGGTAGGCCCGGCGTATCCAGTAGGTTTAATTCCGGCTTTACGTAACCGCATTTTAGCAGCTTTCGGGTTTATTCCCAAGACCGCCCCTATTTCATTGACTGTCATGCCTTCCATTTTACCGGTATCGGCATAAAGCAGGGGGAATTTGATTTTCAGGAGGAAAACAAATGAAAGTACAGAAAGAAAACGGGGGACATCTCAACAGGTATAAGATGTTCCGTAACTTCATGGTGAACGAGCTTGGCATATCCCGTGAGGATATTATGCTCTGGACTAAAGAGGCGGTTGCCGATGAGGTCAAAAAAATCATTGGACAGTTTGATATAAGGGGAAAGGTGGAGCGTATCATCTCCACTGAGACCAGAGAAAAATTTCAGCGGTATGACAGCCAGCTGCTTGCGGAGATGATCAAAGAGGCCGTCCGTGAATCCGGGTATACCGTCCGTATCGTTAAAAAGGAGGCGAAAGAAGATGAAAGCGGAAAATAAAAAGCACGTTCGGTGGAATAAGGTGGAAAAATGGATATATGAAGATCTGGACGGCTTTAAGGTTGAGGTAGTGAGATGGGAAGATATGCCCGGCCATGTTATTTGGAACAAATATTTGTACTTGTTCCCCGGCAACAGTCATTTTGGGAAATACTTGGAAGAAGACGAGGCTTCTCCCGATGTGCCGTTTGATTTTCATTGCGGCATTACATACTATAAAGAGCATTTTAACAGGGGCGGCGATCTTACGATTCAGATATTTGGCGATGACTACAATCATTTGTGGGACCACGAAAACCCTGTAGAGAGCGACGGGGCATCGGTTTTTTCGGATGCTGAAAATCTGATTAGGGAAGTAAAGGAGGGATAATATGCAGGCGGAGAATGAATTGAAGCCGTGTCCGTTCTGCGGGGGAAAGGCTCTTGTGGAGGAACGCCGGAACAATGACGGCGTAACTAAGTGGACAACGTACAGGGTGCGGTGTGATTCTGGCTGCGGAGCTATTGTCGGCGCAGAAGAGACACCGGAAGAAGCAATCGCCATGTGGAACCGACGCAAGGAGGAAGATCATGGAAATGAAGAAAGAACTAGATAAGCCCAGCCTGTTGTATATCCTCACCGGGCTCGGGAAATACTCGTGGTATAAACTGCCGTTTCTTAAAAGAACCATATTTTGTACTGGATTGCCCCAGGTGTTGGTGTATCATATTCAAAAGCTGCTTAGGTATAAGTACGGGAAATGTAAGTGTAACACCGCTACCTGCGAATGGGTGAGTATCTTGGGTGTAGTTGTCGGAATGTGCAAAGATGAAAAGAAACGCATATCTGCGAAGAAAGGCACAAGGGGGAAACATGATAACTTTTTTTAGGTTTTCTCTTTTTGACTATGTGCATATACCTATAAATGATACTTACGGAATAGTCGAAGGCTGCAAAGTGGATGTGAACAGCATAAGGTCATATCTCATTAACGGCAAATGGTGGATAGAAGGGTTTTTGAAAAAAAGCCGAAAAAGGTGGCATGAGCATGAGACGCATAGCGTTTAACCCCCGATTTGTAAACGAGGCGGGGACGGATTTAGTCGAAGAGAAGATACACACGATACGGAAAAATTTTCCGTACTGGAAAAAATTCGAGGGGCAGGACATAGCCCTCTTTACATGGGAGGGTAAGCCCTACCGGAGCAAGCAACGGGTGTTTTGTGTGAGACATTTATTCAGGGTACAAAAAGTTCGTCATGCAGGGCGGGGAAATTTCTTTGATGAATATGGGAGGTATATCCCCACAATTCATCTTGCCAAAAATGATGGGTTTGAGACGGAGGATGATTTTATACGGTGGTTTCTTGACTACTCCGAAAGCGAAATGGGGATAGTGCATTTCACGGATTTTCGGTATGGCTGAATCGGAGGTGGTACGGGCCTGCCGGGAATACCTGTTGCTGCGGGGGCATTTTGTGGTGCGGATAAACGGCGGGGCGTTCAGGACAGAGCGGGGCGGGTTTATGCGCTGTACTGACACCAACGGGACACCCGATTTTATGGGGGTAACGCTGGACGGACGGCCTCTGGCGGTGGAGGCGAAAAGCGGGAAGGGGCGGATGAGCGAAAGCCAGAAGGCGTTCAGGGAGGCGTGGGTTAAGCGATGCGGTATTTTCGTGGTGGCGAGAAATATAGAGGATCTGCAGGAGGCGGGATTGTGAAAGAAGTGAAGAAGAAGGGAAGCATAAGGCTGCGGGGCATAACGATTATTATGTTTTCCGGCAAACGGCCTTGGCAGAAAAAGTTCCGGGAAGAAATAACTTTCCGCTTTTATCACATACACACGGATTGGATTATTAAAGCGGTGACGACAAATCTTCAAACCCTTGGAAGCGGGCCGCCAAGATTTATCGTCAAGGTTGACGGAAAGCCAAAGGCAGAGTTGGGCCACCTTGAATTAAAACCATTTCTTGAAAAAGAGGAGGATGACAATGGGATCAATGCCTAGAGGAATATCGGCGAGCCGGGCGGCGGCGATGTTTCAGGAAACAATGGAGGATGGGGAAAGGGAGAAGCCGCGTGATATATGTGGGATAGGGGATTGTGATACTTGCCCAGATACGGATTGCAAACAACACCCCTGCCATACAGATGACCCGGCATATTGGGAGAAATAATAAGGAGGCAATTATGACCGGAATTGAACAAATTGCCGCCAAAAGGATAAAAGTATGACGATAATGACAAGATCGGGAGCGCTGGGCTGGTGGCAGAAAGAACTTCCCAAACACATTTTATATTTATACAAAGATAATTATTCTCCTTGTGGCTGGAAGGAATATACCCGTGCGGAACACAATGCTAAAAAGAAGGAAAGGCAGGAAGCAAATATTTTGCGAAAACGCCACTGTCTTAAAAGAGTGCCGTGTTATATATACGTCTTTTTTATTAATTCAGATTTTTTATTTGGAGGGTTTTATATTGCTATCTGGTCTATTCATGGTATATGGTATCTGAAGAGGACACAATATAAGCATCTTTTTGAAAAAATAAGGCGGCATTTACCGCTTGGCCTGTTGCCTATTATTGATGATGATATATGGTTTAACGAGTTTTGCAAAAAATATCCGATGAAACCGAGAGGCATACAAAGGCCAAGAGGTAAGTACCTTGTTCATTGTATTTTGGACAGTTATAATAATCTTATTGATATATGCTTATAAAATATTTTCGTGTAAACTGTATGAAATTCCACGAATCGAAGACACTGGGGATTGGCGCTTAGGGTATAGGAGGATGAGTAATGTGGGACTTTTTTAGAGAAAAGGCGGGCCCGATGACCAAAGAAGATCGTGAAAATGTTATAAAAGAAGCTATGGAAAAATGGGAGAAAGGTATATCATCGACATTCTTAATAGCCGATGAAAATGGCAAGAAAGTAGCCATGTTAAGTATTAGTATGCCGCGGCCTATCGGCGGCGCAAGCTGGCGCCCGAGGTATTAATATGCTTGAATATGCAAAAAAATACGAGGTAAAACTAAAAGAGCTATTCTTTGATATAGCGTTTGATCCGTTTTACCGTTTCGAGGCATATATGTGTTACCGTGATGTGTTTTCATTGCCAGAAAACACTTATAATTCACATCATTTTGTTTCGGTGCATAATAATGACATCCTTGGCATGATAAGCTATGAGATTAAAAGGCCGGAGAATTCTGTATGGGGGCTGCATATTATCCATTTCGGCGGTCCAAACGCCTCTTGCCCGTATATTTTCGGCAAGGATGTTATGACCGCTGTAAAAGATATATTTGAAAAGTATCACTTTAATAAGTTGAACTTTTCCGTAGTCATAGGAAACCCGGTTGAAAAAACCTATGATAAACTGGTGAAACGGTATAATGGCCGGGTGGTGGGAACTAAGGAGCAGGAAACAAGGCTTATGGACGGCTGCCTATACGATGTGAAAGAATACGAGATATTGGCCGGAGGATGTTTTAATGGAAAACGAAAACTGGCTAGAACACAGGGGGTACAATAATGACCGTAAATATCACCAGTAATGTTTCCGTTGATCTGAGGGGCGGATATATATGTGATGATTGTGCAAAAAAAGATGGGGCCATAAGCGCCATGACAGCCTGGCGGTTTTACACCAATTGGCGAGGACGGCTGCATCCGTCCGTAATAATAAAATACTGCCCTATCTGCGGCGGCCAAAATATACGCCGGGCCACAGAGGAAGAACAGGCGATTATTAAGAGGGAATGGGAAAAGGAAGAGGAATAAGGCAAAAAAAAGAGAGGGAGCCACAAAAAATTTTGTCTGATCGCTTAGACAAAAATGGACATATTTCCACTCTATGGACATATTTCCACATTTTGCAAATAAACAAAATTTGACAACAAAATTCATTTATGATATACTCCCATATTGGGAGAACAAACATGAATGTCATAAACCTCGATTCAGGGGATCGTGTATTTACACACGTAAAAAACAGTTTTATTCAGAAACCATCGTGGTACTACTCAATGTCCATAGCGGCAACATGGGCGGGGGTAGGATCGCTTATGGTAGGCATCCAAATGGCGCAGAATTTCGGCATTGTCCCGTTTCTGTTTTGGGCCATCGGGAACACAATGGCCTGTGTTGTGTTTGGGATATTTGCCCCGATGATACCAAAGGTTAGGGAGGTTTTTCGGAGCCGCCCGATGCGTTATATCGTCGGCCTTATGTGCGTGTTTCAGGTATGGTTGAACATGAACGGCATCCATACGATCTTTCGGGATACGCCTATGACTGAATCCTTTGGCCTTGTGCTTGCCTATGCAACGGCAGCGTTTTTCATTTTTCTTTTATTCAAGAACGGGATGATCCGTACAGTACTTACTGATAATGCAAGTTGGATTTCCGTGTACGGTATCGCTGCAATGTTGACAATCGGGGCGATCATTTATTCCCGCGGCAACATGAATATACTGTCTATGGGGCTCGATCCCGGCGCAATAAATGACGGCATACAGAAATGCGTGCTTCTGCTGCCCGGACCGTTTCTTTACCCGTATTTTTTTGAGATACTGGATTATAACGACGGCAACGAAGCCGGAGTAAGAAAAATTAACATCCGCCGGTCCTTTATTGCGGGCGGCCTGCTTTTTGGCGCTTACCTGGCGTTTATATTCCTGCTTGCATGGACGCGGTTTAATCCTGTTCTTAACAGTATTAAGGCGTTTCTCATTTTTCTGGTTGCGGTATCCACCGTATCGTCATTTCTGTATAGCATTTATATCACTTTTGGCCGGAAACTGGGCCTTGCTGTGAACATTGCGCTTGTCGGGCTGTGGCAGTTCCTCATCCCTATGGGTGTACTTGGCGTATGGACGCTTATGGCATCGATTAGAATATATATTGTTATCGGAGCGGTGCTTTTTGCGATTTGTTGGCATTTCACTGTAAATAAGAAAATTAGCGGGGGGAAATCAGCATGAAAAAGGAGCGCAAGGAAGTAAATATTGATCTGCTTATCGCGCCGAAACTTAATACCCGCAATCATCCTGAAAAGCAGATAAACGAGATACGCCGTTCCCTTCAAAAATGGGGCCAGTATAAGAATGTTGTCATTGATGAAACATATACCATATTGGCCGGAAACGGCCTGGTTGAGGCCATGCGCCTTGAAGGGATGAAAAAAGTCTGGGTTGTCATATTGTATGATCTCTCAGAAAATGATAAAAAGAAGTTGATGATGGCCGACAACAAAACGGCCGGCCTTGGTGTTGACAATTTGAATAACATCGAACAAATCATCCATGATCTGGCAGGGGATTTTGACATACCTGGCTTTGATGATGATGTTTTGAACTCAATTAATGCGGCTTCGGAGGAAATTTCTTTGGCTCTTGAAGATTACGGAAAAGCCACGGATGAAAATCTTGCCGGAATCGAAGCCCATGCCGGGACAAATGACTGGGAAGATGGGGGCGAAGACACCATATATCCGGAAGCACCGGCGAATAGCCGGAAAAGCGCTATCTGTCCGAAATGCGGGGCGGAAATATGGTTGTAAAACTAGAAGGAAGCCTGACCGTTCTTGAGGCCGCCAAACAACGGATAATAAACGCTTTTTCTAATGGGAAAAAGGTGTACGTGTCTTTTTCCGGCGGTAAAGATTCCCTATGCATGATGGACATAATACTGAAACTGGCGGCTGAGGGGAAAATAGACCCCAGCATGATGATTGTCGAGTTCATAGACGAAGAGGCTATGTATGACTGTGTCATCAAGAAGGTCTATGAATGGCGAAAAAAAATATTGCTGGCCGGGGCAAAATTCAACTGGTTTTGCCTTGAAGTACGTCATTATTCGTATTTTAACCTTCTTGAGCAGGATGAGTATTTTATATGCTGGGACAGTGAGAAAAAGGACTCCTGGGTCAGGCAGCCGCCGTCATTTGCGATATTCAGGCACCCGGTATGCAAGGCCCGAAAGGACCGCTATCAGCAGTTTCTTGAACGGCACAACGCGGACGGCATCAGTGTAACCGGGGTTCGGATGGCTGAATCCATTCAACGGTTTAAGTTTATGACACAGTCCTTTTCGGCAAGGTCAGGGCTTGCCCGCGGGAATATGCTTTGGCCGATGTATGATTGGAAAGATACGGATATTTGGCGGTATCTGCATGAAAACAAAATTGACATACCCGACGTTTACCTTTATATGTACCAGGCTGGTATTCGTATAAATCAGTTGCGGGTGTCTCAATTCTTTTCGATAGATACCGCCAAGTCCCTGGTAAAGATGAATGAATATTATCCCGATCTTATGGACCGGATAATCCGTAGGGAGCCTAACGCATATTTGGCGGCCCTGTACTGGGATAGTGAAATGTTTCGCCATTCAAGTAGAACTCGAAGGGAACTGGAAACGCCGAAAGATTATAAGGCCGAAGTTTTCAAATTGTATCAAAATCACCGGAAAAACTTCGTAATGTATAGTTCCTTGGTAAATGCGGATAATATTATCAAGTTGCTAATAAAATATGGCCCGATAATCGAGGATAAGTTCTATAAGCAGATTTATGACTGTCTGGTTGCAGGCGATCCAAAACAAAGAACGCTCCGGGGAATTATCTCAAATATCAACACGCGGTATGCAAAACCGTATAGCATGAACAGAAAAAAGCAATGAATAAAGATTTAATGGCGCCGCTGGCCACTTTGCAGTGGATAGAAAGAGGAAAACTAAAAGCCAATGACTGGAATCCAAATAAGGTTTCACGGGAGAATCTTGATTTATTGGTAAAATCTATACTAAGTAACGGCTGGACGCTCCCCATAGTCTGCCGCCCCGATTACACTATCATTGATGGTTTTCACCGTTGGACGGTTGCCGGAGAGGAACCGCTGAAAACCATGCTTGGCGGCAAGGTCCCCGTGGTGATTGTTAGGCATGATGATGTAGCAGAAGACGTATACGGAACCGTAACCCATAACCGGGCACGGGGAACCCACCTTCTGGAGCCTATGAAAAATATCGTAAAACGGCTGTTAGGGCAAGGAAAATCCATTAAGGAAATCAGCAAAGAACTTGGCATGAAACCTGAAGAAATATTCCGCCTGACGGATATATCAAAAGAGGAGTTTCTAAAGCTTATGGCCTCCCGTGCCCCTGGATATTCCAGGGAGATATACCTTCGGAAAGTTTGACATTTCTCAAAAAACGTGTATACTGTACAAAACGGGTACAAAACGGGTAAGACATGGCGAGAAAGGACATTTATAAATCCGGTGTGGAAAACCGGTTCTCAAAAGATAATCAGCCTAAGAATCGCGGCAGGAGGCCGTCGGTGTTGGCCCGGTACATCAAAGAAAATGAGGTGTCAATAACTGACATAAAACTCATGATCGGCAGCCTTCTTTTTGCGCATAATTCACAGGATATTTCAGCCTTACTCAAGGATAAAGAATGCCCGCCCCCTATTGGCATATCTTTGATTATGGGGGCGCTTGTTGATGATATTAAAAAGCACAATATAGACAATTTAATGAAAATAATGGACCGTGCCTTCGGAAAACCGAAAGAGAGCATAGATTTTAAGGGAAATATGACTATATCCCCCGAAGCACTGGAAAATCTGGACAGGATATTCCGCCAAAGAAAAAATTCCGACGAAGAGCCTGGAGGCGGGGATGAATAAGCAGTACGCCCTTACCGTGCGTGATACCCCCCACCTTTTGGGGCATGTTTTGGGTTTTACCAAACTGCTCCCCATTCATTCAAAGTGGATTAAAAATACATGGGACAGCCCCGGCAGCCACGCCCTTATGGCCTTCCGGGGAAGTTATAAAACTACCGCCGTGGTAGTTATCGGAATAATCCGGTATCTGCTTTTTTTTCCCAACGCCCGGATATTTCTTATCCGTAAAACCTTCGCCGAGGCCGCAAAATATGTACGGGTTATTTCGCTGTGCTTTAATAAGCCCGAACTCCGGGCTCTTTTTTATGAGATGCACGGTATTTTACCGGAAAAGATAGTCGATAATACCGGGGAGCTTACCTTTAATTTTAAGGCTTCCGGGACGGCGGAGGCAAACATAACCGCTTATGGCATTGGCACGGCCATAACCGGGGGCCATGCCGACGTAATTATTGCCGATGATATTATCACTCTGGAAGACCGCACATCACGAGCCGAGCGGGAATCGGTAAAAGAGCATATCCGGGAACTGTCGGCTAACATTATAGACCCCGGAAAACTTACTATCTGGCTGGGGACAAAGTGGGCCCAGGGGGACGGCTGGGACGTGATAGAGAGGTTTACGAAGATAGAGAAATACCCCATAGAAAAATACAACTTTCTCCCGGAGGAGGAGATAGAGGAAAAGCGCCGCCGTTTAACCCCCTTCCTTTTTGCCGTGAACTACTCCCTTGAACTCATGTCCGATGAATCTCTCATGTTCCAGGAGCCCCGGTACGGCCATTTTGACGTTGAAACCTGGAGAACTGCGCCCGTTATAGCCCATGTGGATGCCGCATACGGCGGGGAGGACACCTGCGCCATGACCATAATGGGGGGAAATTCCGCGGTGGGGTTTTTGCACGAAGGCCATATTCAGGGCTGGTATGATTTTATAAAAACCCAGTATCAAAAATTTCATTGCCGGGAAATACTGCTTGAAACAAATTCGGATAAAGGGTATGTTGCAAAAGAGCTTCGGGCGCTGGGCTTGAACACAAGGGCGTATTCGGAGCATGATAACAAGGCGATAAAGATCAGTACGCACCTTTACGGGGCATGGGGAGACCTTATCTGGGATGAAAGGACTGATCCGAACTACATGAACCAGATACTCGACTATCGTCCGGGGAGCGGTTCCCATGACGATGCCCCGGATTCAGCGGCCTCCCTGCTTAGGGAAAGGGGAAGCAAAAAGATGATAAGCGACAGGGAAGCCATCGCATGGAGCGTCGATGAATGAAATTTAACCCGCTGTTCTGGATGAAAAAACCCGTTACCGAAACAAAATCACGTACTCAGGAGATAGCAAGAGTAGAAAACTTCGGCGGGGCTCCCGCTGAGAAAGAATTAGTCAACATTTATGCCGGAGAAAATCACGATTATGACCTGTCCGCTGGGTCATACTCAAAAAACATCACTATAATTGCCATGCTGATAGGCACCCCGATACTCCCCGCCGGGGACACCCCGGAGCGGGAGGCGGCATATAAGCGCTTGCAGCGGATTTTATTCGACGAACACCCGATAATAAATAAACTTGCCTTAATAAACGGAACTCACTGGGTGTTTCCCCAGCGGATTTACGGGAAAACCATTATTGAGCACATACGGGACAGCGACATCGGGAAAACCGGAATCCGGCAGGACCCGGTGTCGAAGGATATTAAGGCGGTAGTTGTCGAGCAGCAGGTTGTATGGATGGACGAAAACGCCGATGTGTTTGGCTCTCCTGAGTATGCAGACCGGCTGAGGCACATATCCGAAAAGGCAATAAAAGAAAAATGGACCGGAAATGTTACAAAAGAACAGGTTTATGTAAACCCTTTCGGTATTATGCCTATACCTTATGCGTTTAACTCCCTGGGGGACTATCGGGGAATAAGCGCCTACGCCGGGATTTTACGGATGTTGGGCGACGCACACAGCATCCGGGCAAACCGGGACAAAATTCTTAGCAAGTACCGTCCACAGGCGGTTATAAACACCGATGATCCCGATACGTGGATTTTCAAAAACAAAAAGGCAAACGGCGAATCCGGCAGGCTGGACGTGTTCGGAACGGACGTGAAATTCAACGCCACCGGCGGGGAATCGTTCTCATTTGTCTCCCTGCCGTCGGGTGCGGTGTCGGATCACAATCTTGCGCTGGAGGATATAAACAAAGAACTAATAACATCATCCATGCTCCCGGAGATTTTTAGCGGGAAGATGATGGTGGGGAATTACGCCAGTTCAGAATTTCAGCAGATTCAGGGGCTTGAATTTATCCGGGACATACGCCGCCAGTTTGAAAAAGCGGACCACCGCCTGATCAACTCGTTGGCCCAGATAGACAGTTATGTAAACGGGTGGAAATATGAGCCGCTGGAAGTGAACTATGACAATCTGAACTTCGCCAGCGACGTAACAAAGGCGCAAATACTTTCAACGGCCATACAGGCTATGGGGGCGGTGGTACAAAACGGATTCCCGCAGGATGTTTCTTTCAAACTACTGAAAGAATTGTTGGGTTTTGATTATGAGAATGTGAAAGAGTTAAAATTGGCCATTGAGGAGACAAAAGCTTCTCAACCCGCCGATCCGAGCCTGGCGAATTTAGGGGAGTTTTTTTGATGAGCTGCGACGAGAGCTTTGAAGAATACGCCAATCGATATAGAAAAGCTGAAAAGGAGGAGCCCAGAAGGGGGAAGTTGTACTACCGAAAAGACGGTATGCCCATACAGGGACAGACCAAACGGGTTAGGATGTCGAAAAAAGAGCGGCTTAGGGCACGGAAGGAGGCAGGAGTAACGTGAAAATAGACGTATGGCATATCCGATATATTTTCGACAGCATTTTATGGAGGCTGTTTTTTGATCGTACGCTTTCTAAAAAGGCAGAAAACTACCGAAAGGCGAACAATGTGATACTTCGGAAAGCTATGCCGTGTTGCAAGTGTGCACATAAAAAGAAAGGCTACCGTTTCGGTCATTGGATTTTTATGTGCGGTAAGATGTTGGAAAACAATCTAAGTTTGAACGATGCAAGGGTAGGACTGCTGGAATCGTGTGATTACTGGGAAAGGGAGAATTAGTATATGACATTGAGAGAAATTGGTTTGGGAAAAAATAAAAAATATCGTGATGCAATGGAATGGGCGAGTCAACAGAGGCCAAAAGAGATTCTAAAAAAATGGCCGATCCATTCGGAATCATCGGAATCAGAAGAAAATTTTGGATGCATGCATTATCATATACTCGACGATAGTATTGGTATTCATGTTCTCCACGGCAATATTGAAATACCCTGTTCTTGTCTTCGGTCTTTGTACTCCGCCATAGGCGAACTAATGGGGTATTAGGCGTGAAAAATATATTGTTTATTATGGCGCAGCAATGACCAAAGAAACATGGAGAGCCCTACAGGTGCAACTCTCCCGCTATAATGAGGCCGTTATGAAGGCCGGGGAGGCGGAACTCAAGAAGCTCCTGGAGGCCCACGCAAAGAAAGCCGTAACCGCATACGATTTTGACGCTGCCACATACGCCAGAGAAATGGAACGGATAATCAAACAGTCATCCGCCCTGCCTGCCGCAAAAGCCCAGGCCATAGCAGACAAGGCTATAAATGACGCTATGATAAAAGCCGGGGTGCGAAGCGAAGTTGACCGGGAGATACTCAAAAAAAAGATATACGCAGCGGCCCACATGGACATCCACCTGGGAAAGTACATGACCAAACCTGACGGAAACATTGTGTACGTCCCACCGGACAAGGAGTTAGAATTTGTCTCAAAATATCATTTGAGCGGGGAAGACCGCCCGGCGCAGGTGTGGCAGCTAGGCGACGTGTGCAAGGCCGCCGCCCTGGAAAAAGAGCGGCAGATAATGGGGATAGTCCGGCAGGGCGTGGCGGACGGCATAGACCCCAAGACTATCGCCCATGACCTGGAGGCCCACATAAAAGGCGGCCCGGTCATGGGCCGGTGGGGAAAACTCAAACCGGATGAAAAGTGGGAAGAAATAGTGGCGGGATTTGAGGCCGACGGGTACTCTCCGAAAGGAGCCAGGGTAAAGGCTGGGCAATACTACAAAGAACAGGGGTGGGAACGGGCCCCCGGCAGCCGGGAGTATTACGCACGGTTCGGGTCTGAGGGGGTAGACTATCGGGCGGCCAGGCTGTTACGGACCGAACAGGCCGCCGCCCTGTCAAACCGCCAAAAGGCCATAGCGCTTAATAATCCCGCCGTGGATCGTAACAAGGTGGAGATTGTTTTGGAGCAGCACCGGGATGCCTGGCACTGCCACTGCCGGGAAATCGCCGATAAAACCAAGGGAGGGAAGGTTTTGGGGGATGATGGATATTTACATGAAGAAAATGGAGACATTGTGATGGTGGAGGGCGAGCGTGTAGGGCTGCCTCCTTATCACCCAAATTGCCAGTGCCAATGCCGCCCGGTTTTACTAAGCGAAGAAGAGTTTGCGGCAAAGATTCTGGCGGACCTGGATTAGGGGAGAGTGATTGTGCATTTGACAATGGACCAGTTAGAGGCGATACGGACAACTGCCGTTGCCCTGAAACATGGGAGCATAAAAATAATCATTGATGAACCGAAGCAATTTGTTGATCTCATTGTTGAAAAACGGGAGAGGGTGCCTGAAGCAATCGATGCAGATGGGGGGTTGACAAAAACAAAAATGTAAAATATACTTTTAACGAGGCTTGAAAAACTTGCCGGCCTGACCGGCGGATAATGTGCTATCATGGAAGAACCAAGGGCGCAAATGGGATAATACCCGTTTGCGCCCTTTTTTATTTCGGCTACGGGAGGAAAAATTATGCTGATAGGCTACAAAAACGGCAAAAAGGCCGGGTACGAGTTCCAGGAATTCCAGACGGTGCAGGCCGAACTGGCCAAGCGTCAGGGGAAAATCGACGAATATCGGAGCGATATTGCCCCGGAGCCTGAGCAAACCGCCGGGCAAACCACCGCCGGGGCGGAACAGACAGCGGCAGAGAAGGCTAGGCAGGCAGAGGCGGCTGAACAACAGCGCCTTTCCAATGAAATCGACGAACGGGGAGCCCAGAACGTACCGGAAATAAAACACCAGGGAAAAGGCTTTTTCGGGAAAAAGAATTAAAAATGGCTGAACCAAAAACAATTATCAGTTGCGACAAGGCATCAGAAAAAGAGTGTCAAAAATGCCGACTGGCTGGTATATGCAAAATAAAACCGCCTGAAAAAACAGACGGCAGCAGACAGAGGAAAGGATCACCCTATGAAAAAGCGTAACCGTTTCAAAAACGCCGATCCGATAAAACCTGAAGCAATCCCTATCCTTTCGCCAAATTATGAGGCCCTGGGGAACGTGTACGAAGTGGTGCAGGCCATCCACTACCCCGCCGAGGGGAGCGGGGGCTACCCATACTATTACGGATACTGGAACAGCCTCGTTGAAAAGCTTAAAGACCGCCCGTTTCCCGGGAGCAAGGACTTATTCCGCGGCGGCCACGAGAACGAGAGCGCCGACTTTTACACCGTCGGCATTAAACTGGACGGAAACGAAGAAGAGGGAACTGCGTATCTGCGGATAGCCGTACCCGACATAGACATGAACGGCAACACCAACGAAGGGTTTGTACGGGCGCTCAAAATGGGCGGCGTTGAATTTTCCATTGTTGCCGACGTGGAGCCTGAAACCATCAACGGTAAAACCGGGTTCCACCGGGAGCTGGGACGGCCCCGGAACGACCTTGCCGGTGAAGGGGCTATGGAACAGTCCGTTTTTGCCAACAAGGCGGGAAAAGAAAAAGACCTTATCGACCTTGCCCGTGCCGGCAAGATCGTTGAAAACAAGGACAGCGGGGAGCTAATTCTCAACGGGATGGTTAATATTGCGGCGATTAAAAACATTCGACCGCATGACGAACCGATTCGCGTAAAGATTCTGGCCCTGGCTGACAACTACAAAAAAAATCACAATTCCAAGGAGAAAAACATGGAAATTGATGAGAAAACCCTAAATGAAACCGTGGCGAAGGCCGTATCTGATGCATTGGCGGCCGCGGAAAAGGCCAGGGAAGAGGCCAATAAAAAGGCCCGCAATGAACTGAGCGCGGAACACCAGGCGGACTTGCGCAGGGTTGCACAGGAGGCGGAGCTCGGACTTTCTGAAGATGCCTCCATTTCCGATGTGGTTGAGGCAATTCTTGAAGCCGTCAAATCGGCCGCAGAGGCCACTGCGGAATCGGAGGCCAATAAATTTGCCGGGCGCAAGTTTATGAAAAACGCCAATGACAAAGATGTCATTGACCCCGTGTATGAAGTTGCCCTGGAAACGTTCAAGGCCGGCGGGAACAAGGTGCTTAACAAGGTCTGGCGGGATGAGCAGAGCAAGGCCCTGAACAACAAGGCATCTGTGAGAGCCCTTCGGGAACGCAACGCCAATCCCTATGATCCGGCAAACGGCGGCGAGCCGCCCGTTGTGTATTGATAGGGGGCGGACATGAAAGTATATGAACAGATTGCGATAAGCGATCACATCCGCTTCGATGCGTTTACACACGCGGCCTTGTCCAAGGGAGACGTGTTTGCCATTCCCGCCGACGGGACTGGAATCAAAGGGCACGTTGACGCAAGTAACGACAACGAAGTAGCCAATAGCCCTGTTACCCTGGATGTCGGAGTGGCCCGCGCCATTTTTCGTGCCGCATCGAGCGACGTGGCGGGAACCCCGGCGGTTGGGGCGAAGGTCTACCAGCTTCCGGCGGGGACGCTTACCACCGACGGCGATGCCACAGGAGCGGTGCTGACCGGAGTAATCACTTCCATCCAGGGTGCGGTGAGCTTCGTAAAGGTAGGTGACTGATGAAAATTTACAACTCCGAAAAATGGATTGAAGAGCAGAAAGGAAAGAGGGTCTACGGACGCATCTATGATGCGGACACCATGTCCCTTGTTCTTCAGTCCCGAGATACGGCGGAAGCGAAAGGCAAGCGCTGGTTTAATTCGAGCGAGCGCCAGAATTTCCTTGACAAGCACGACCTCAAGCGAAAAGCCCTGCTGAACAGCAAGATGGCCAACGCCGCCACCGGGTATGACCCCGCCATGCTGCGTGATTTTGTTGCGGATACCATGATGGACATAGGCCGAACCGCCCTTGACTACCCTAACTACCTGGCGACCATGTACAACGTGGTAAGCAAACCGGGGCAGAAGGGGAGCGAGATAAAACTCCGGGACCTTTTGCGGCCCATTGTGAAAGGGAAAGAGTTCAACGGATCGGGCGACCTTCCCCCCATTATGGAGCATCGTCTGGGCAACGTGGAAGAGGTGCCTCTGCGGTTTTTCGGGTTCGGCGACAAGAGCGCCATCCGGGAGATTATCCAGAGCCCCAACTACGACCTGGTTACTGAGGCCGCTGCGGTTGCCATTGTCAACAGCGACAACGATCTGGTGTTCGGGCCGATGGTAGGAGCTACCTATGACCCAGCCCACTCCCAGCTGTTTGACACCACGGGCGTAAGCCAGGATGTCAAGATTTACAACACGATCAAGGGGGCGGTTAAAAAAGCCATCCAGTTGAAAAATCCGTTGACGGGGCGGGTCCTCTCAAACGGCTCTTACGAAGTGGTGTTATACCTCAACAAGTATGACGCACTAGATGTGGTGCCCGTGATACAGGGGAACGTTACCGACGCAAACGGGGCCGTAACCAAGTATGCGGCGCTGCCGATTGACACCGTGGTAGAGTACAACGGGGCCGAAGACAACGGCGCAAGCTACATGGGGTCCACCCTGAATTTCACCGGCGTTCCGGCGGGTAACTTCTTTGTGCTGATCAAGGCCAGGGACGGCGCCCAGTTGGTAAAAGTCGTTGACTGGACGATGGATGCCGACAGCGGGAATGCCCGGATAAAGGGCGACGAGAAGTATTGGTGGAATTACGGCGGGAACTACAACGCCAACATTCTGCCCACGACCCAGGGCGGCGAAGCCTGCGGAGCGATTGTTAAGGGTTTTTTGTCATAACGCATCACGGGAGGCAGAGGGCGGTTTATGAAGCCATCCTCTCCTCCCAGTTGCTTGTAACCGAAGCGGGAGATTATGTCGTGGATGATGCCGGAAGGAGAATAGAAGCCGTGGATGGAGAGACCATATACGGGGTCAACGACGGCGACGCTCCGGGACGGATTATTTACGGCGTGAACGATGACGATGACCCTGAGCGGATCGTGTATTGAAAAGCGGGCCGGGGCGCTTAATCCCCGGCTCATTTTGGAGGCGTTATGACGGATAAAAAATATATCGGTGATCTTGATCCGATACCCGTACAAAAAGAGACAGATCTTTTTGAGGTGCAGAGCAGCAACAACGAAGGCCCCACGTCGAACAAAGAGACCAGAGGGCAGTTACGGGAATACATGATGCCGGAAGGGCTCAAAAAATCCGTTGGTGATAATAACACCGCCTATGAAGTGAAGAACAGCGCAACGGGAGGCATGATTACCGGCAGCGGGAGCCGGTTTGAATGCGGCGTGTCCATATCCGATGGATACCCGCAGATGTTTTATAACTCGTGGGATGAGCCGGGGACTTTTGATCCGGTTACAAAAGAATGGACGCATAACGGCATAAAATCACAGGTGATAGTACGGCTGTTTCCCGACGGGCTGAAACATTCCACCGATGGGACCGTATGGACGGCGTACTGATATGGCATCGTACCTTCGGGCGGCGGCGGACGGTTCTCTTCGATCAGACGTGTCCGGCGGTATACGGCGGGCGTATGGGGGAAAACTGATCCCCCCCGACTGGTTAAAAAACATCATCAGCGTCCGGCGGTTTATTTCGGACCCGTCCGTAAATGATTTTATACTTACCGACGAAGATTTACCGGAACAGGGAAAGGCGAACGCCGCCTATGTACAGTACGGATTTTTATATAGCGGCAATTATTACGGGTGGAAAAATGAAACATGGGCGGAACTTCCCCTGTCATATTCTGATGATTATATACGGGAGACGCTGGAGGGGAAAACAGTTGTACAAGCGGCCCGGTATCTTATCCAGCTCAGCCTCTTGCGGGTGGAAGATGTATACCGGGTTATAAGCGAATCGGACGGCGGCCAAAGCATGAGTTTTCCGACACTGGGCGATCTGGCGGCGTTCTTCAAAGAAAAGCTTTTGTTGCTTGCGGATATGACCAGGGGGACGGAAGTTCTGGCCCGCCATAAAGAACAGACGGTAGGGTACGTGCCCGATTCGGATTTTTGGAATTAGGGGGATAGGTTGAAAGTTGAAAAGATTTTGGATCAGATACGGCACGGGAAGTCGTTCATTATGAATCTTGACCGCCGTACCTATGATCACTACCGCAAGGGGGTGAAGATCGGGGTTATATCATGCCGGATAACAAACCAGAGCGGCGGGGTGTATGCAAAAGACGGCGGCACCGACGTTTCGACGCTCAACACTACGCCGTATGTGCTGGCGGATTACAACGCTGATTTACAGGAGAATGACCGATTGGTTTTGGGAAAGAAGACATGGACCGTCGGAGCGCCGAGCAGGCCCACGCCTGCCGGAACGGGGCCTTCGTGCGTACAGGCTCCGCTTGTGTTTAACGGGGAAGTATGAAAATCGAAGTTAAGGGGCAGCATCCCCAGGAATGGTATGAAAAACGGCTTCAGAAAACGGCGGAGTATGCGCTGGGCGTAAGCGCACAGATGGAGCAGTGGGCGAAAGCAAATGCGCCGTGGAAGGATCAAACAGGGGACGCACGGAATAGTTTACAGGGGGGAGTAGAATTGCATGAAAAATCGTTAAATATATGGGTTGGCCAAGGTAAGGCGTATGGGGTATATCTCGAAAAAGATCACGATAAAAAATATGCAATATGTGAACCAACTATTAAACACTATGCGCCGTTGATAAATGACACAATAAAGAAGGCTTGGAATGAATCCACTTGACGAATTAAAAACGGCCATATCATCCGGGACGGTTCCCTCAGTCTATTACTGGCAGGAGAACGGCCTTTCATTCAAGCCTCCCGCTCCCTATGTCATCATAAAACCCACGGCGATAACAAGCAATTATCAATCGTATCAAATATGGGCGCATTTTGAGATCGGGGCCTCAAAGGAAATTCAGGAGTACGTGAATACCGAACTGATAAACATCATAAGCAAAATCAGAAACGCCGCGGGGCAAAGCAAATACCGATTTACGGTGGACGGCAGAACCCCCGCAACGGACGAAATGTCGGTTGACCAGTTTGACAATACATTACGGTATGGGCGGATGGTTCATCTGCCTATTATATACGGTTAGGCAGCGGGCATAGCCCGTGAATTTATAGGACAGGAGAAATGCTATGTCGATAAAACTTACCACACCGGACCCGCTGCTTAAAGCAGCGGTTTTCGCCCCGATGGGATGGACCATGCGGCGAAACAACTATGACGGAACCGCCGTGCGCCCCACCCGGAATCTTACCTGGAATGTCCCGGTGAATCTTTCCGAAGATTTGAATGAAGGGAAATATCCCATTCAGATAGGTTTGAAGGGGTACATCATTACAGCGGTGGACGGGGACGGCCCCATAGAATGGGAAATCGATCTTTCCGGGGCCGCCGATATAAGCGCCGTTACCCCCGCGGAAATGGCCGTGGCGCTTAACGGCGCAGTCAGGGCCGACGACGGAACGCCTATCACCGACTGGCAGGCCGTGGTTGACGCGGTAAACGGGGCGTGCAACTGGCGGTGTACGAAACCCGGAGCGAAGTTCGCCCAGATATTCGGCGTGCTTGCCGGAGCTATGGGGTTCGGCGGCGGCCATGCGTACACGAATTACGGAACCGAGTTTGTGGACACTATAAAAGACGACGACACCATCACCACGACACCCACCCTGTCCCGGACGGAAAATACCAATGTGGACCAGACCGGAAGCCAGAACGGGCTGACCCGGATTGTAGTTCAGGGGGAGACTACCGGCGTGGCCTATGCCCTGAACATTAAGCCCCTGGCCTACCGGCTCAGGCAGATAGTGGAGGGCGGCAAGCTTGTTGTCCATGAAGACGGCGTACACTATGAGCCCCCCCGTTCCGGCGTTTCGTTTGACAAGGGGAACATCAATTGTGAGATGTTCAAAATTGATCCGACGTACCCGGCGAACAGCGAAAGTACGAAGGGAAACGAAGATGGGTATATCGTCAACCACTGCTACCGGGGGTCTGCCCAGGTGAACGATGAAACCAGCGGGGCGATGACGCTGACGGCATATAACTACACCTATACGGCGGGCATATACATCGACGAACAGGGGCGGCGTTTCCCACAGCCTGAAGAAATCCGCAAAACATTGAGCCAGTGGAGCGAGTACGGTTTGAAGGAAGCTTCGCAAAACAATCTTTCGCTGAATATGTTCGATGTGATTCCGATGACCGGGGCGACGCTGACCGCTTCGCTTACGCTTACCGCCGGGCAGGCCGGAAGCAACCCGGTGGTGATTGACCCGGACAATGCCAACAATTTCAATGTGTCTTTCGATGCGCTTACCACGCTGACCGATACGGTTCTTTCGTGGAATGACGATGCGGACAGGATCGACATTGCGGCGGGAAATATCACCGGAACGGAAACAGTTACCGTTACGTTTACGAACAGGAACGGCACGGCTATCGTGAAAACGTTCTCCCTGACGGTAAGCTGATGCGGAAAACCCTTGAAAGCAGGATTGTACAGATAATCGACGCACGAATCGAAAAGATATTCGCCCCCGACAAGCCGATTGCCGGGGACGGGTACTTTTCCGCTGAGCAGTTGCGGGGGGTAACGGCGCAGTGGAAGGTAGTACCCTTTGGAAACTATTACATCCCCGTAAAACTCAAAACCCTCCACGCCGGGGAAATGCCGCTGGTAACGCTCAGGGAAAGGTCTGATGAGTTACGGAAAAACCCGTCCATTGAAAATCATGCCTGGCTGCTGAACACGCTGGAAGACTACTGTAAAAAAGCGCTGCTTGTGCCTTCCTATGATGAAGCCGTGGCGGTGATATGCAAAGAGACGGGCCGCACGCCGGAAGAAGAGAAAATAAAACTTGACATTGCCTTCAAACAACTGGAAAAAATGCCCGACGGGCCTGAAAAGGCGGCAAAAAAGAACGAACTGGAATTGTTGGCCCTGCGGGTGGGGATGTTTTTACCTTTTAATTTTATGCAGGCCATTGCTTTTTGGTGCGAGTGTCTGGATATATCGCAGATACAGAGCATATCGCCTGATGCGCTCATAGAGGCGTACATCCAAAGCAAGAAGTACGGCAAGGAGCCCGCCGAGTATATCGGGGGGGTATTTACCACCCAGAATAGACGGGAACTGAACGCCGAGGCAGAGCGGCTGTTCAAAATAAAATACCCCGACAAAAAGAAGGGAAGCAATGGCCGATGACATAAGCTACAAGGCTTCCTTTGATATAAATTTCGCAGATTTGAAAGAGGGGATAAAGGATGTAGAAGCATATCTCAAAAAAATGACGGATGCGGCGAAGAACACGGATTCCGGGATGAAGCAGGCGTTTTCCGGGGCGCAGAATGAGTTGAAACAGTTAAACGTTGCCGGGGTAACGATTGGTAAACTGTTCAGCGCCGGG
>JAISNI010000206.1 GCA_031276295.1 Treponema sp. | reverse complement strand
TGCCAACCAAAGGTTGGCTTCAAGTCTCTCAAAAAACCATGATTTTTGACAAAATCCTGGTTTTTTGTTGTTTTTCAACGGTTGCTGTTCAGAAACTGAAGTTTCTGAACAGCTCTAATGCCTAAAGGCCCTAGCAGCTTTTGATTAGGCTAAAAGCGCCTTTAAGAATTTTACCATCAGGCCGAATGGCCGGGCGAAAAGGCACGCGAAGGAAGGCAAAACCTGAGAAATATGGTCCCTTGTGTACCTGTGCGCCGGCCTTCGGCCTTGGTGGTTTACATTCTCCTTTTTTTCCCTTTTCTCTTATCAGGTCGTTTAGTGTAATCGGCCCACTAGTTTTGTTGAAATTCCGGATCAATGTTTAAATTCTTAAAAACTTCACGGGATCAGTTTTAAACCCCGGACCGGTTTAAAAAAAGGGCTGGAGTTGGCAATAGCCTGGTATGAAAAACACAAAGCCTTTTTTAAAAAATATGCGGCGGAATATTTGACCTGAAGAAAAAACAAAAGCAAGGAAACGGCGCCCGGGCTATTGCCGGAGGCCGCGCATTAACGGCTCCGGTACTCCGGATTGGCGGGCATGGTTTGGGCCGGCCCGGCCCTGTTCCCGCGCCGGTTTCCGCCCCCAGCGTGCCAGCCCTGGAAATACCACGTAAGTCTGTATGCTATTTTATACACCGCTTTGTTTGAGTTATGGAAAATCAACATTTTTCGCTTGCTCTGCCGGTTATACCGTGGTACAATAACGTCCCATAAGGTATTTTTCGTGTAATTACGGAGGTTAAAGATGAAACGGTTGCTTAAACGTATCGGCATTGCGTTATTGTTATTGCTCGTTGCGTTCAACGTACTTGCACTGCCGTGGGAGCCAAATATATTCACTACTCTAGGTGAAGCGGCCAATATGCATTATCGCGGAAATAATCAGGTTGAGCAGTATATGGACGCGAGTAGGAATGCAAAGACAGGGGTACGGAACTCCCAGGGTGTGGCGTTTTATGGCGTCGCCGTTCCGGAAGGAAATACCGTTGGGCAGCCCGTTTCTCTGGACTATAACGCGGGTAGGGATGATGGAAACCGCCTGCATGTCAAAATTGGCGCCGCCGCTCCCGTTAATTCCGGGCTTTATGACTGGGAGATAGTACCTCTTGCCTATTATGCTGACAGCCCTTATACGGGGGCGGTAACTTTTTTGGGTGATCCACCCGACACCGAAGACACAAAACTTACAGATATAGCGGAGGCCGCTGCAGGTGAAGGCAAGAATGCCTTCTGGATCAAGTACCATCCGGATTTAGGGAATACCTTGGTAGGCTATAACCTGTGCCTGGTAGACGCCATGCTTGTTGTCAGAGGGGAGGAGCCGATAAACGCTAAGGTCAGGGACTTCGCCATGGGTGATGCATACCCTCGCATACAGGGATATAATGATTCCGGTTACGCGATCGATGAATCAGCCAAAACGATGGCTGCGGAATTTGAGCAAAAATTGTGGGCTAGATATTTTACCTGGGATACTATACCTACTTATATGGACGATGGAACGCCTACGATAATGTTGGTGGCTCATCGTGATGCTTGGGATACTTATATCTACAGTGACGATGGGATGCCCATAACATATCGGTTGAATGGCAATAAAATTGAATTCACGGGTTATCCGGTTTACCAGCACATGAAAGCAAGATCTTGTACATGGAATTTAACACTAACGGAGGGGAAATCTATTCCTGTAGAACTGCCGCTTGACCTAGACTTAACTATGGTAGGACTTGACATGTACCCTACTTTAGGAAATGATATGGCCAAACGCTGGTTAATAACAGGTAACAGCATTGAAAATTGCAATTTTATGCGTGTGAATTATGAGGCCGTCTCTGAATTAGTAGATTTTATGCGTATGCGGGAAAGTTATGAGGCGATGAAGGCGGTAAATCCCGTTGTTTTTAACGCGGCGGAACGGGCCTGCCACTGGACGGCGTTTTTTCGGGCGGTAAAGAAGGATCATGAAAACGCCTGGGTAAGTTTTCTTGACATGCTCAAAATTCAGTATCCGAAAGGTTCTGAAGATCCCGCGATTAGGCTTAATACGCCCAGGCTATGGGTAGCGGACTAAGAATTAGGGCGGCTTTTTTGTGTGTTGTCTGCCTTAGCGCTGAATAGATGAACGGGGTATTCCTTTTCTAGCCGCCAGTTCCAATGGAGTGCCCCATGTATCGCGTTTGTTTATATCGGCCCCTAACTCTACCAAAGCATCGATCATTACAGCATTCCCCTCTTGGATTGCGTAATGAAGCGGCGTGGAGCCAAAATTATCAGGAATATTAAGCAGTTCGCGGCCCCCGCCGCAGAGGATTTTAGCATTTTCGCCATCATCACTTAACATGGCGGCATAATGAATGGGGTAAATAAACCCAAAAGGACCGGCGGACTTATAACTACACCTGCTTATTTCTGCCCCCGCTTCAACCAAAAAAGAAACAATTTCATGCGACTGGTATCCGGCCGCGTTGTGAAAAGGGGTAAAACCGCTTTCATTCGGCCTATTTAATAAATTCGCATCAGACATGAAAAGCTCCCGCAATAGTTCCTCAACTTTTTCTGTATTCTCTCCATCAAAGGTATAGCGGAGCGCGTAATGCAGTGGTATATTTCCGTCCTTATCACCCCCCTCAACAAGGGATTTGAAACCGTCCCCGCCGGCATATTTTTTTATACTGTTTATAATTTCTTTCATGTCGGTTATTTTTCTCTTTTTTTCTATCTTTTTTTCGCCTTCTTTTTCATCTTCATCGACATCAGCAAAACAGATACTCAGCGGATTAATATTTTTTAACCCATTGACAATGCTATATTTTTTTTTCGTAAGCTCGGCCAATAACATTTCGACTATTTCTGGGGTATTCTTCCAGCAGGCATAAATTAGGGGAGTATAGAAAATTTTATTATCATCGTTTATATATAAGCGAAATATGTCTTTTTCGAGAAAATATCTCATAACTTCCGGTCTTTTATTGAATTTTGCACAAAAATGTATCGCATGATTTTCTTCCGCCGATTTAGAATTCAGATATTCCGGTTTTTTTCCAAATTTTTCATGGAACCACGTAAGTATATTCAATTCGTTATGCGCCGCCGCATATTGAAATATCGTCTGTCCCAGTTTATCGGCAACTGGTTTTTCCCCGTTTGTATCGTAAAACAGAGGGCGGTAGTTTTCCCACAGAAATTCGTAAATTTCCTCATCGGTGCAGAAACGGGCTATTCCATGGAGTATATTACATCCTCCTTCATCTTCATATTTTATATCTATTAGACGTTGTGGTCCAAGCCGGTTTAACCTGAATTCGAACATTTCTATTTGTTCTTTCCGTTCGTTTTTATCGCTGTTGTTTCCCATGGAAACAAACTGCATAACATGATATTTTAACATTTTTTTATCCGAAATAAGTTTTTCACGCAGGCCGTTTAAGGAAAAAACATTTTCGGAAAGAAGTGTTTTATATGTCATTGTGTCTTTAATTTTTATACAAACCTCGTCTCCATCATAATTAAGCCGGATAAACCGGGCACAAACCAGGTTACCAACGGTTTTATTAAAAATATCTTTACAATTTAATATGGAAGTGACGGTCTTACCGGGATCGGACTGTCCGGTTACCAGGTTATCAACGCTATCTTGCATCTTTTTTCTTGATATATATTCAACATTAAAATTAAGCAGGTATAATAACAAATATTTGGCCTCATCCTCTAAAGGGTCAAATGCACGGTTATATATATTAACCAGCCTATTGGTCACAATACCAACGTTGGCCGGATTTTTCTTCATATCATTTAGAAAACTTCCAATGGTTATACCGGGGCGCGCTAAATAAGCTATTATAAATTCTATCATGCCCGGCAGACTGCCGCAGTTTTCATTCAAAAAATCAACAAAAACTTTATATAATTTTTTATCTTCTTCGTTCCCTTGCCTTATCGAATCAATCTTACATTTAGCGTCCGGGGACTGTTCTAAAACCATATCAATAAAGTATACAAGCTCATCATTTGTAAACCCTGGCGGGCTATAGCCTACTAAAGAACTATCAAAATCCGTGCGGTATTCTATTACGCTGGTATAAATAATACGAATATTACCGTTAGTCAAATTTGCAAAGCGGCTATTCATAGCGCGAAGAAAATCGGCAAGGACCGGTTCGCCTATATCAAGACCGTCGATGATAACAAGATAAGTTTTATCTTTTATTAATTTTTTTTTGGAAAACTCGTTCCATATTTCATTGGCAAAGCTTGCTCCGCCGCGGTTCATATACACTTCTTCCGCCTTGTCGTTTTTAAAGTCTACCCATACCGGCATATCGATTTTATTATTCCATACAAGGTTTCGTGCGATTTCATAGGCCAGATAGCTTTTTCTGCATCCGCATAGTCCATGGATAAAAAGTGATTTATCGGGATTTTTATCGAATACTTCCAGAGCGGCCCTGCATATTTCTGTCATCGGCACGATGTTTTTTTGAGTAACATTTTTTTGATTTAATTTTCTTTTCGCGGCATTTTCAAAATCAGTAAAATATTGCTGCTGTTCTTCATAAGAGGTTTTCGGAAAAACCGGAAGTTTAAAGACATAATTAAGGACATCAAAGACGGTGTTTTTACTGGGGGAAAAACACTTGACCTGTATATTTTCTGTGCTTTTGGCTTCAAGGGAGCTGTCCTCGCTGATATAAAGAAAAAGAAAAAGAGGAATGATTCCGCGTTTCCCTTCGTTGATGAAACCCTCGAATTTCTCATTGTGGTTTTCTATTGCTTTTAGCTGCAGCTCATCATTTAATTCACCAATAAAATTAAAGGTCCCCGTAGCGGTTATAGAATCCCACTTGCCCCTTACCTCCCAGCCGTTAATCACATGGGCCGTTTCCAGGAGAACACCAAGAAATATTGATTCTATTGATTCGGCAGATTCCGGCGTATTATTTCCCATTGAGCTTTGAGGCGTGTTAAGGGGGGAAAAATGGCAAGAACAAATAACCGGGCAATCGGGTGACTTTCTTAAACTTGGCAATACTTTGTAAAGTATTCCTTGTTTTTGTTTCCTGTTTTTTCTTAAATACGACAAAATTTTTGTGTACTCTGGAGAATGCAAGGGCAGCTCCTTGGCACTTCTGTCATTACCGGAGCCAAATGTAGCCGTTAAATATCCTGTCAGCTCCGTTTCTGAATTAAAAGGCCCATTCGGCCTTGTTGTAAGCCTATAAAGAAAAAAGGGGTTCTTATTCAAACTGATGGGAACTAAAAAATTATCACCGTTCATTGGTATTAGCGCCCGGTCCGGGAATCAATTCGGCCTCTTATTACCGGCCATTATCCTTGATGACATAACATAAAAACCACTAAGATAGTTTATATCAGACCGGATTAGGGAGCCTATCAGTTTCTGCTCCTTGCTGATCACTACATCCAAAGGTATTGTTTTCACCACAAGCTGCCCGTTTTCATTTTCGTCCGGAAAACTAATATCCACCTCCACAAAGAAAGGTATATCACCCGTATTTTTTAGATTATATTTTTTTAAAGCTTCTCTATAGCCCTGCAGAAATTGAAAACGAACTTCAAATTGAATTTGTTCCTCTACTCTATTGCCAAGAAATATTAATTTCCCTCCCAGCGACGGGACCGAAACAGCTCCGATTCTTATTGGGGCATATCCGGCGCCTGTTGCGGACCACACATCTACTTTACCGCTGAAATCAGCCTCCGATACCTTCGAAATACGCACCCGGTTTGAGGCAGACGTCATCCCGGCATATTCGGAAATGTCCCCATACCATTCTTTTACCCTCCAAAAAAAATCGTTATCACACAACAATACAGCCATCAGAGGTAATTTATATTTCTCGACATAGCTAACAATTCTCTTCCGGGTGATTAGAAATTTGAGCCACCAGCACTTGACATATTTATCATAATACTTTCCTATCATTCTTCCGCTTTTTCCGCGGGTCAGAATATGCAGTAAAGCTATGCATTTCTTTCTATCCTCTTTTTCACATGAAAAAAGAATAGCCCTAATTTGGTGCAGTTCGTTCTGATGCGCATTGTAGTAATCATCGGCCCCTAGTAATGAAATCCCGAATTCGCGCATCAGAATACCAAGGTAAGTTTCTTTTGTTAAAGACTTTTCAAACATCATCCGTTCCATTAAATCCCCTTGTTAAAGCAATCGAAGATTGCGCGATCTCTTTTGCGATATTTTTCATAATGTCATTAAATATTTTCTTCCTTTGTTGTTCTAGCGCGTTTGTCGGCTTCGTTTTAAAATATTCCTTAAAGTAACCGCTTTTCCATTTAGATTCACGGTATACAGTACACACCCATTTGCCGCCGCTCTGCGGAATAAAGCTTACCACCTCATTTTTGTGACAAGTTCCATGCACTTCCTCTGACCGATAGGAAAAAGCCATAAGATATTCAACCCGTAATTTCTTGAAACAGGTTTTTGATATTTCATTAATTTTTTTACGCAGTACAACTTCATCCAGAAAAGGCGGCACGTCATCCGGAACTCGAAAATTCTCTTTAAGCAATTTATGATAGACCTTCCTGATGGCGCTTTCTATTGGCTTGCCCTGTTTATGGGCAACGGAAAGCCGGGTCAATTCATCCTTGAATTGTCTAAAATATTTTTTAATATCAGATTCAACCTCGCAAAGAAAAATACTTTCATCGGAATGACAAAAATATTTAGAATATATCCTTATCAATTCTTCCCTGCCGCAATATACCAAATGTTCCGTAAAGACGGCATCAAGTATTTCCCGGATTTTTTTATTGAATTTCGTATATTTAACCCTTGTTCCGTCTTCGTCAATATATATTCTTTTTTTGGAATGCTGGAAATATAAAATTTTCAGATAGCTGGTATTCACTCCGCCCCTATTAATATATTGATAAAGGTCATCACGAAATTTATTTTCGTTTTCAAGAAGATATTCATGGACCGCATCAAGATAATCGTCATCGCCCTCAAAGGCGGCCTTAAAAAAAAGGAATAATTCTTCGTTGTTTGAAGAAAAATATGTAATACTATCACGGGGGGAACTGCTATCACCAGGCAACGAATCATATTCTACGCCACCGGCCCATCTTGATAAATTTCTGCAATAAATTTTATATCTCTCTGCGGCCTTGAGTATCACCGCAATGGATTCGTTGCGCATCCATTTTACTATCGTCTTTACCCGGTCTCTTGAAGGAGCGGATTTGAGTTCCTCTATACACTTATTAATAGTTTGATTTAGATTTGGCGATATACCAGGAGGGGCTTCATTTAAAACATTTATAAATTCATTGATAATCTGATATTTTCTTGCTCGTATTGTTGCGTTTTTAGCGGGGTCAGACGGCACATATTTTCTTTTTTTATAAAATATTTTTTTACCTTCTATTTGTCTAATCAAGGCATCCAGAGTATGGAAGGACGCACTTCCCTTCGGTTTTGATTCCAGTATTTTATCCTTTTCGTTATTATACCCCAAATCCCGATCGCCCGCATTATTAACACGATCAGGCAGATTAAGCTCAAAAAGCTCCTGCAGAAATTCGTTACCTATATCAATTGGGCTTTTGTTTCCAAACCCAGCGGATTCTTTTTCCAGATAGTAACTTATAAGAATATTTTCCGCGGGTATGTCATCGTTTTTTTTAAGGCGAAAGTTCTTCAAAAAAGTACCACTATTACAGAGATCCTCAACGGAAACATTTTTATTTCCCCCAAAATACTCACGAAGTGAAACATCTCCCTCGCCGGGACCAACAACATAATTGACGTCATTGCGGGTATATACCATCGGAAGCTCTTCAGGGCGCCTTTCAAAATATAGAATTTTACACCCCATAATAAAGGGTAAATATTTTCTCCGTGCGTAAGGGAGATAATCTTTCCAAATATTTTTATCGCTTTTTTTGCTTTTATGAAATGTCATTGTTATATTTTTGTCGATAAATTTGTTTTTTACGGATGCCTTATTATCCTCAACGACTTTGGCGTATTCGGGGGAAGACTTAATCGATTCTAGAAAAGATTCAACAACCGGGAATTCTTTTCCCATCGCGGATATAATTTTATCATCTTCTTCGTCAATTTTTTTCTGTTCTTCAGCGCTGACTTCCATGCCAATATACCCCCTTTTCATTTTGGCAGGCATAGTGTAGCGCCTCGGGACCCTGCGTGTCAAGCGGTTTTTGTAATTTGTTTTCATGTTTCTTTACTTCCCCTTACCAGATAAGAGCCCCAGTAAAGACGGCCCAAAGGCGGCGCCTTCTGCAAGTTTTTGACCGTAAGTAAGCAGGGGGCTTATCCGGTACAGATGCATCCCCTCCCAGACGTTGTACTCGGGCGTGAAGATGTCGGTTGTCGCCATCCGATTGGTATAATCACTGATAAATAAGACGTGGCGGTACCGCTTGCCGGAAACTTCAACATGGACAACAAGGGGCGCGGGGTAATGGTCTTTCCGCTTATATTTAAAAAAGATCACGATATAGTTATCCTTGGCGTTATAGCGGACATTCAGCTCCCCGATCAAGCCGTTCTCCCTGACCCGCCTGGGGAAGGGGGTCAGGGGCTCTAAGTACGGGGCGTTCATACGGCACATACCAAGACAGGCCGCATCATGGACAAAACGTCACGCCGGGACGCCACAAGGTCCCGAAGCTCCCTCAGCATATCCTGGTCCACGCCGGCGGCCATGGGGAAGATAAAATTTTCGGTTTCATCGCAGTACCGCTCGATAAAGTCGGGGCGGGAGACAATGCCCATATCATGCATGTTCGACAGCCGGTCCGCCACCTTGAGGATGCGGGCTTTCTCTGAACCTCGCGTCCGGATCCGCGTCAAGAAATCGGGCTTCGTTTCCCCCGGCGCCCTGGTAACCTCGAGGACGAGTTCCAGGACCCGCTTTCCGTCGGCGTCCGCGGTGCGGATCAGGTCCTGGTTAAAGCCTTCCAGGTCTTCGATAATGTCGTGGACCAGGGCGGCCTTGTGGAGTACCGCATCGGTGTAACCGTAATCGATGAGGATAGCCCTGGTGGCGCACTGATGCCTGAACTGGTTTCCCCCTATCCGGCGGCTTTTCGATATAAGGAAAGTAGCGATCGCCATATAGGGCGCGATAACCATAGCCGCCAGTTCTCTCCTGCCTTTCTCTGTCATTTCCACGATTTGCCTCCCGAAAGAAACGGTTGGGTCCTACGCCTTTTAATGGGAAAATGGCGGAAGCAATTTTACCGGATTCCCCGTCTTTTTTTAAAAAAAATTCGTAAAAAAGGCAAAACATTCGTTTAATATTTTCCCTTTTATGAATAGAAGCGGTCCCTAAGGCAAGAAAGCCTCCGGGGCTCCGCCGGCGGGGAAGCGCCGGTTTGCCCGATCTTAAAGAGAAAATGACAGGGGGCAATTTGGCCGAATTTCAAGAAAAAACGCAGATGAAATATTTAGGGGGAAAAGGCGGAAACAGGCGGTGAAATTTTACAAATATAGATGAACCAAGCAAGGTAATTGGCATGAAGTCGGCACGTTGCGCCCGGCTATATTTTTTCAGGAGGCAAATTATGAACCTGGCTATGGCGAAAAGGATACTGGCCTTTTCAATGTTCATGACGACTCTCATGAACATTACCGCGGATTCTTCTGCGGGAGGACCGGGTGACGAACTTGAAAGGGGAATCAAAGAGACCGTTCTGGCCGTTGTCACACCTCTTGCCAACCGCAAACCGTATATCACTGTGGGCATAGGGGATATAGCGTTTCCTGATCTGGGGGATACAGCGAAGAAACGTGAAGGAGCGGAAAGGGTAATCGGTATAATTATCGACGTGCTGGCATCGATGGAGGGCAGGGTAACACTGCTGGATTATGAGACGCTTGTACGGCCGACCTTGTACTCCAACAATATCAAAGAACCCTTTGAGAGTATTGATAAACAGACAGCCCAAAACATTATCAACTATCTGGAGCTAAACTACCTGATTAGGGGCTCGATTGAAGGCGGCCGGTTTACAATCAATCTCATACCATCGCTGCTGGATGATAATGACGGCATGAATAACGATATCGAGATTTCCAAATCATCGGAATTCAACCCTGGCGCCAGTAATATTTATATGGAATTGCTCGACGGATGGTCGCCGGGTGAGCTGCCAAAATCCGAATCCTGGAAATCGCCCGGTAATATCAGCGCGTTAGCGTTTATAAAGGACGGCCTGCTTGCCGTTGGCGTCAACAGCACTGAAAAGGGAGCGTATGTAATAATACTGGATCCCCGGACACGGGCGCAAATCATGAAAATTACCTTTCCCGCGAAAGTAAACGCCCTGTTTTATGACAATGATAACAAGGTTCTCTTGGCCGCCCTCCACGACCGAATTCAAGCCTATGATGCCAATTATAATCTTCGACTCACCATTCCGGCTAATAACGAGGAGCCTTGTACGATCGCAAGTGGTATGGGGAAGGCCCTGGTGACCACCATGCAGGGGGGAGTATTCGTTTACGATCTCGAAACCGGCGAGCCGCTGGCACTGCCGCAGCCGTTTAATACGAGAGGGGAGACGGCCCGTGGGGCCGTCTCCCCGGACGGTACGACATTCGCTATTACGGCGGGCAGTACAGCCTGGGTACTTCCAGGCACGACGATGCGAACCAGGTATACAATACGGGGCGATAAAAACTTTACCGCCGTCAGCCTTAGTTCCGGTGAGAAGATATATCTGGGAACGGCGGCAAACATTGAGATGTACCAAGGGGAAACGCTAATCCGGACAATTGGAACGGACCGGGCTAACAACATCAAATTTTCTGACAACGGGCTCCTCATGTTGGCCGGCGGAAACAAATTGAATCTGCTCAGGGAGAACACGGGTCTCCTTCTTTTTACCCTGGCAAATACCGGGACGCCCGGAAAAGAATACGACGCCATTGCCTACTCGTCAAACTATACTGCGGCCGCCCTCGGGCAAGACCTAATGATCTTCAATGCGGTACCTGAACCTGGCGCGGTAGTTAATATTAGAAATAACGCTTCCGGGCCTGTCCGTTTGAGTCTTGACCGTTCACTCCCTGTTATTATTGCCGCTAATAGCAGTTACGATTATGGGGTACTGATACCTGATAGCCAAAGGCAGGTAACCGTGGAATTCGAAGAAGAGGGCGGAAATGATAATTTCATTCTTTCTAGGGCCAGCCTTACCCTGCGGCCTGGGCGGAACGAAAACGTCACAATAACCGATAATAGGCGCCCCAAAGCCAGATTAGCGCGGCAAGACAGACTTCAGGTTACCGCCCTGGCCGCCGCCGGCTCTAAGATCGTGGCCGGCTACGCCTCCATGATCCGGGGGAAAACCACGATCGTAAGCGCGGAGATGATGCTGCTGGATTTAAAAAAAATGACGCCTCAATTTCTTCGGCCACATCGCGGGGAGATTACCGGCGCCGCCATAAATGACAAGTATATTGCCAGCGGCGGGTCAGATTCCCTGTTGAACATTCACTCTGCGAATGGGGATTTCCTTTTCTCGGCAAAACTCAAGGGTACCCCTATCGGCCTGGAACTGGACACCGATAAAATTTTGATCGTCTATGAAAACGGCATGTCGGTTGCCAACATTTCCAATCTTACGGCCGCCGGAAATACAGGGACGCCGCTTAATTCCGCACACTGGAAAGGGCGCCAAATTACGCCGGAGGAATGGAAAGAGGCGCGATCTACCGGGGATACGCCTTTCCTGCTGACAGAACTCGACGGAAAAAGTATTGTCGCCGCGGACAGTATCAGCATCAAGAACAAATTGGGAACAACAGTTGCCGAATTTGGGCTTTATAAATCCCTCGAGTGGGCGCTTGCCGCGGCCCAAGGCTATTTTACCGGATCCAGCCTGGCAAACCAACATGTGTGTGTTCAGGAAGGCAATACGGAACGTAAATTTAGTGACAATGACAAGAATCTTATTGATATTAACCGGGTTAGAACCGCGCTGGAAAACGCAGGATACATATCCCAGTAGGAGGACACGAGATGAAAATGTTGATGGGACTTAGTTTGTGCTTGTTGGCAGGGGCCCTTGCGGCCCAGGAAACGCCCCTGCTGGCCGAATATCTTGACGGGAACCGTGTGGCGGTCGTCAAAAATTCCGGCCTCCGGATAATAGACGCCCGGGGGGGAACAATAATAAAAGAACTGCCTGTCAAGAGCCGGATATCCGCGTTGTTGGTCACGGAAGACTATATTTTTCTCGGGGGTACTAACGGCGCCGTTTATAGGTATTCGGCGGCAAATTTGGCCGCAATAGATCAGTTCCAGATGTCTGATTCGGCCATCACGGCCTTGGCGTACGGCGGCGGAAAACTCCTCGCAGGTGACAGCCGGGGCAAAATAGGCGAATTGCCGGCGGCGGGCAGATCAAACCCGAAAGTCAAAGTTCTGGGCGGTTATCCTGAAACGGCTGTCACCGAATTAAGGATAAACTCGCAGGGAAATCTGATCAGTATGGGGGATAGCGGCGCCAAGCCCCGGCTCTGGAACACTGCGGGGCGTATTTCCGGCTATTTTGACGCCGAATCCGCAAAGGGGCTTATAATGAGTAAAAACAAAACAAAGATTGGCATCTACACCATCCGAAGAGAAATCATGATATTCAACGGCGGCGGCAAGCACGAAAAAACGATTTCATTACCGCAAGATACGCCCCCCATTACCGGGGGGGCCTTTAGCCCGGACCACGATTCCAAGTACCTGGCGCTCTCGACCCTGGACGGGGCGGTCGTGCTCGACACAAAAACCGGTGAGGTTATTATTAAACACAGCGGGCTTGGTAACTGCACCCTGGCTTACCGGCCGGATGGAAAACAATATGCCGTATGGAACAATTATGATCTGCGGTTTTTCGATGCCCCGGCCCGGCCAACAGCGGAAGTGAGGATCATCGCCGATGTTGACGCGCTCGTCTCGATCCGGGTAAACGGAAATATAGATATAAAAAAACAGCAAATTTACAATGGAATAGAGGCGGCGCTAATCGTGCCCGTGGGGTCCGCCGAGATATTCCTGGACGATTCAAATGCGGCGGGAATTTATTTTTCAGATACAGAGGAGAAGGCCGGCCGCTTTACCCTTAACGAAAGGGACACGGTCCTTTTAAATATCAAGAAAAACGAAGCTGCCGCCGGCCCTGTTCCGCTTGTAAAAACGGGAAGGGTAATTATCTCGGACAAAAACGGCGCCGCGGCCCCGCAACTGCTCCGCTCGTCCCGGGACAGGAGTCTGATGCTGGCGAACTTCGGGAAACATACGCTGGCCATAAACTTTGCAAAGGGGCTTATTACCACTATTGAGACCGCTTCACCCGCCACGGCCATGGATGCCGCCGGCGATAAAGTCTTTTTGGGTGTCGATAACGAGGTCCATATTTTTGCGGCATCGGATGGCCGTCAGATGGGCCGGATAACGCTCGACGGGCCCATCACCGCAATTGAAGCCGGCACGGCGGCCGGGGGGCCCGTAGTGGCAGCCGTAGGATCCAAGGCGTATATTATCGAGGTGAATGAAAGGCCGGCGCTTACATCGTCAATAGATTTTGGGGCGGCCATATCGGCAATGAGCCTTTACAACAACCGGCTGGCTATTGGGGGCGCCAACGGCGATGCCGGAATTTTAGATATTGCGTCCGGGCAATTCGAGCCCAGGCTCTTTGCCCTTAGATATCCGGCGGTCACCGCATTAAGCTGGATAGACGAAAAATACATGGCGATAGCCTACGCTGACGGCCTGAGCCTCGTACTGAACGGCCAATCAGGGGTGCGTTCGCTTGATCCTATCAGGGGTCCGGGCCCTGTCCGGGGGCTTACGGCGAGCGTCAACGGGAAACAACTGAATATCCTGCATAATACCCAAATCAGCCTGCGGAACCTAAATAGCGGCGGCGCGGTGTTTGCCGAAATCACCGCCAACGCAAAAATTCCCGCATCGGCGTACTGGTCTGATGCAGAAAGCAAAATTGCCGTTGCCGGTATGGAATCGATCGAGTTTTACACCGGAAATTCCAAACGCGGCGCGTTGTATTTTTTCCCCGGCGATAACGAATATATATTTGTTAGCACGCCGGCGTATGCCTACGATAACAGCTACTACCACTGTTCGACAGATTATACGGAACGCCGTCTCGCGGTCAAACTCCGGAATAAAGAAGAGACCAGGCCGATGGTTCCGGAGGACCGGGCGGCATTCAAAAACTTTTCTATGATCAAAACCCAATTATAAGGAGTGAAGAAATGAAAACAAAGGTCCTTGCCGCAATGTCCATGGTAATGTTGGCATTAACGCCGGTTTCCGCGAAAACCATAAAAGATGCCTCTTATATCGGAGTTATTCTGCTTCGGGAAAACCGGGTTGTCGATCTGTTCGCCATTGACCAGGACGGCAGCAGTATATTCCACGGGGGCGGATTACGCACGCTAAACAAAAACCAGATGGAAATTTTGTGCGACAAACTTCGTCCCAGTATAATGGCTAACAAGGTTGACGGTTCGACTAAACTGTTCGATGGAATAGCTGCGGCTATAGAAATTCTCGGGCGGGAATCCCCTTCCCTGCCGGAAAACGCGGCGTACAAGCTGGTAATTCCAACGGACGGATTTGACACCACATCAAAAAAAGAAAATACCCTGGCAAAGACCGCACAGCTTATAGGAGCCGGAATAAATGGCAGCCCTATTTCCGTGTATGGTATAGCAGTCCGGGGCAATAAAGGATCGGCAAACGCCGTAGTGTTGGAGACCCTTGCGGGGAAAAACAATGTGTGGAGTATTGATAACGAGGAACTAACACAAAGAATATTACTGGAGATTACCCAGTCCGGCGATACCGGGCAAATCCCGGTGATCATGTTCGTTATCGACCAGTCAGACAGCCTTAAATCGCAGGCCGCAAAAATTGAAAAGGCAGTGGAAATAACCGTCCGGGCCTTATTCGAAAAGACTGACAACTGCGTCCTGATTCCGGGGGGTATGGCCGGTATAGGGAGCCCCGAATCCGAGCAAGGACGGGATGAGGACGAAGCGCTGTTTCACACTAGAATTGCGGCCTTCGATATCAGCCCCTGGCTTTTTACCCAGCGTGAATACGAGGCTGCCTGGGGGCCCGGATCAAACCCCAGCGCGGTTAAAGGGCCCGGCCTGCCGGTAACAAATATTTCTTTTTACCGCATGTTAGAAACATTGAATAAGCTCTCGGAACAAAAAGGCTATACCCCTGCCTATAAGATCACAAAGAACGGCGATGTGGTATCCGTTGAATGGGATAAAACGGCGGATGGATACAGGCTGGCAACGGAGGCGGAATGGGAATACGCCTGCCGCGCCGGGACCACAACGCCCTTTTATACCGGCGCCGCTATCACCAAGGACCAGGCCAATATCAACGGAAACGCCCCAACGCCGGTAGGCAGCTATCCCCCTAATGGGTTTGGACTGTTTGACATGATCGGTAACGTTAAGGAATTTGTGTGGGACGTTTATGGCAGGTACCCTACCGATGACGGCGATGTTTTCGAGGCCGTCGGCAATGAACGGGTTACACGCGGCGGTTCCTACGCCAACAGAAACGATTTCGAATTTAGGTCCGCATACAGGACATACGATGATCCGCATACGGAATCGCCCGTGTTGGGTTTTCGCATAGCCCGAAATTCTGACTAAATCCGGCGCCTGCTTAACCTGCGCTTAGAAGAGGAAAATATGTTTCGCAAAATAAATCTATTTATCTTTTTTGGAATAGTTCCTATTTTTGTTCACCCGCAAAGTTCCGGGCTTAGAGATTCCGTTGCCGTATTGGAAAACAGGACCATGGGGGATAGTACGACTGCCTTTGGTTCGTGTTTTTTGTGGACCGATCCCAGGACGCAGAAGAACTACATTATCGCTTGCGAGCATGTTGTACGTGACGCGCATCACCTTGCGGCGACTTTTCAAAAGACAGATGGGGAACTTGTAGTGGTTGAAGATATAGAAATCGTCCTGACGGACAAGCACAGGGACCTTGCATTTCTTTCAATTGGCGGGACTTACCGGCGGCATGGGCTAAAAGTGTCCTTGCAGCCTGTGGAGGAAGGGATGACGGACGTATGGAGCGCGGGATTCCCGGCATTGGGATTGAGCCCTGTCTTTCAGATCAGTAAGGGATATATAACAAATTCGGCCGTGAAAATCATACCCCATGGCCAGTTCTTTCAGCATACGGCAAATATAAGCGCCGCTTCTTCCGGCGGCCCGCTGATAACAGCCGTAGAAACGGCTGAAAACAACGGGGCGGCGGCAACATTCGTGGTATTAGGGGTGAACTCGATGGCGGCAAAAAACAGGGGTAATACTTTCTTTGCCATACCAAGCCCCGTGTTGGCGGATTTTATCGAACGGGCCTTAAAACATATATCCCCGGAAGATATGTGGGAAAAAGAAGGTAACAATACACGGGACACGGCGACTGCTATTCGGCTAAACAATAAAATTAACGGAACCTTTAATCCCCTGCATGACGAGGATTGGTACCGCCTTGATATTCCGGCCATGCCCGGAGAACCGGTTGACGCGCTTGTTATCATAAAAGGAAATGACGGCCTTTTTGCGGCAATTTACGACGCCGAAGGAGAAAGCATTGACCCGGTAAAAGATAATGGCATTATACGGTTCCGGGCTGAAGGGGGGCCGGTTTTTATATGCATCAAACAGGCATCCCCGTATTTTGACTCCTATTTTTTGAAAACGCTGATACATAATTCAGGAGGCTGCAATACGGGTTATTTGGAAGGTTAGCCCCCAAAATCCCGTCTTTTTCCGTCATGTCTACGATATGCCTCCCGGAAGAAATGGCCGGGTCCAATGCCACTAAAAGGAAAATACAGGAGGCGGTTTTGCCGGATTCCCTGTTTTTTTGAAAAAATTTGTGAAAAAGCGAAAAAATGCGTTTAAGATTTTCTCTTTTATAAATGGTAGCGGCCCCTAAGACAAGAAAACCTCCGGGGCTCCCGCCGGCGGGGAGGCGCCGGCTTACCGGCTCTGCGATAAACGCGGCGTATTTTTTTTATAGACAGCCAGGCAAAGCAGGTATAGAATAGAGCGGTTATGAAGGCGGCGCGTTGCGCCCGGCTATATTTTTTTCAGGAGGCAAATTGTGAAGCTGACTATGACGAACAGAAAACCGGTCCGGCCCGTGGTCCTTCTCATGATGGCCCGCATTGCTCAGGACAGGAAGCGGAAAAAGGCGGCGGCCGAGCCCGTCAAGCCGTCGTTTCAGGCGGCGCTGCTGGGGGATGCGGTGATGCATCCCGACTGCTCGGCGGTTCCGGACGCGATGTAGCATCCTGGGGAGGGGCCCAAAACCCCCTCCCCGACACGGGGGCATGACGATGGACAAGGTATCGCAATACTCAGATTTCAGTGATAAAGACCTGCGGGCCCTTCACACGGAACTGACCTTCAAGTACGGCCGGTTTTTGTCCGACTGTTCCATCCCTTCCGCCGAACGGCGGATTGAAAAACTGATCCCGGCGGCGGCCGGGGAGAATGAACGGGCGGAGGAACTGAGGAAGGTTCGCGAGGCCGTTAAGGAGATCCTCTTCCGGCAGCTTAAAGAATGGTGTCTGCTTATTTTCTTGGCGATGGAAAAAAACAAAAACTGGGGAAGCCCAGGCGAAACACGGGTCTTCATGTCCTTTTGCCGGAACATCATGAATATTCCCAATAACCGCGAGGTGACGCAATTCGACGCCGACCGGTTTAGGCGCATACTTGGTGAATGTGATACCCGTAACGGGAAAAAAACCGCGGGCGCTTATCTTGATTTTATAAACGGCTATCACATAGACCTCCTGGGGATGAAGTTTCACAACTACGAATTGGCCCATATCAACGACGTGTTTGACCTTTTGGGGGCGGATTACTATCTGTTCAGCAAGAGTGACCCCTATGGCAGCAGATTTATCTTTGGCGAAAAAACCGGGATAGACGCCGGCGGGGTAAAGGCAATCCTGCTGCGCCGGGAATTTATCCGGTCAGCCCATTTTGTGCTAAGCATTGCGGCGGAGATTGCGGACGATTCGACTGTTATCCGGCACGAAGCATGCGAGGTGATATTTTTTAATAAATACCAGCAATTTTTTCGTCAAAGTAAGGCGGAATTAAGACATGCCGCCAAACATGTCAACAGCGCCCTGCGGGAAAAATTCAAGGAAAAAGCGCTGGCGTGGTACGGAATTCACAAAAAGGAGGATATTACAGAAGCCGTTAAGGAGGCGTTTATCCGGGATATAATGCTTGACGGTATAATCTTCCATGAGGCAGGCCACCATTGCAGCTTTGCCGATCTGAACCCGGTTCATGCCGCGTTCCACAACGTCCTCGCTTCCTCCGATCACTCAGGCGGCGTCCTGCTTGAGGCTTTAGCGGACTGGGCCCCCGCGAAGGGGGAGCGCAGGGGCGCGTTTGCCCGCTTTGCGGAGCTGTCCAAGACCGATGCCGGCCGGGCAAACGCCGCGGTTTACGCCTACCTGAGCGACGCGTGGTTTGTGGACGAACAGGACGAGTTTATGGCGCTGATGAACGATGTGCTGGCCGCCCTGGCCCTGCATACCGTAAAGCCCGACGGGTCGGTTGATTTCGCGCTGATTGAGCGGGAACAGCACGGCATCTACGGCATGCTGCTTAAGCGCTATTCCGATCTTACCCGCCGGCTGCTGGATATTTTATATCGGGCCGATTATACCATCCCTGCCGACAGCGGAAACCTGTACGAGGTTGCTTATGAAACCGTGGAAACGGAGGTATACCGCATGTACCGGAACAGCGTCAATTACCGGCCCCTGGAACAGCTGCGCCTGTTCCCGCCGTTTTGGATCAATATGGCCGGATATTTAAAAAAATACAGCCCGGAGGGCTGGAAACAGTACCGGGCGGCTTTGGAAACGGAGGCGGCGGGGTTGAGGCAGGCGGTATTGGGCCTTGTGACATCAAATAATATGCAAGGGTAAGGAGCGCACTTATGATTTCTATGTATTCAAGCATGAACGATAAACAATTGGAAGATTTGCACGCCCATTTTACAGAACTATACGGCGGGCAGATGCTTGATGAAACCCGGCCCCTGGAAGAACGGCATTTAACCGTTTTGGTAAACCGGCGCTGCCTGCCCGCCGGCCCGGGAGGCCCGGCCCCGCGGGAAAACGGAGAAAATCCCGCCAAGACGGTGGCCGGGTCTTCCGCGGAAACAGAGCTCCGTTCCGTACAGGAATGCGCCAAAGAAGTTCTTTACCGCCAACTCAAGCACCTCTCCTTAGCTATGTACTTGGCTATGGAGAAAAATAAAAACTGGGGAAGCCTGGGCGAACAACGGGTCCGCATTTCCCTTTGCCGGAACATCATGAATATTCCGAATAACCGTGAGGTAACCCAATTCGACACCGACAGGCTTCGCCTGATTGTGGACAGGTGTGACGCGTCGCTGGGAAAAAAATCCGCGGAAGAAATGGACAGGTATTGTGAGAAAAAGAGAATCAGTCTGTTCGGCAAAGATTTTTTTGATTTTCCAGAACTCGGCGAGTTCATAAAACTGTTTGACGCCGAATACCTTTTTTATTCGGCTGGCCGCCTTTACGGTCCCAAATTCATCTTTGGGGAAGTGGCATATACACAGATTGACGACACCCTTATATACACCTTCCTGGATGAATATATTCGTTCCCCCCACAACGACCTGTCCATCGCGGGAAGAGCCATTTATTCCTCCAACTCTATACAGATCCGCAGGGTTGCCCTGGAAGCCATTTGCTTTAATAAATGGCAGAATTTCTTTGAAACGAGCAAGGCGGAACGGAGACGCTGCCTGCGGCATCCTAACACCGCTATCAGGGAAGCGCTTAAAGAAAAAGCCATGGCGTGGTACGGCATTACCGGTTCCGGGGATTTCTTGAAATTCAAGGATAAGCTGCTTGACGCTATGACCGACGGGGTGATATGGCATGAGTTTGGGCACCATGTTTCCGAGCAGCCAAGAGACATGGATCCGGTACATCGTGCGGTTTATTTTGGTGAGGTGCAGGGTGGGGACGTACTCGACACCCTGGGGGAACTGCTGGCCGAGTGGGCGCCGGCGCGGGGCGGGAAAAAAGGCGCCCTTATCCGGTTTTTGGAAACCGCCGGTTCCGACAGCAAGGCCGCGGCCGCGCAGTTCTATATGTTTTTATCCGACTCCTGGTACGTTGACGAAAAAGAAGAGCTCTTTAGTTTAAAGAGTAACTGCTATCTCGGCCTGGGCCTTTATTTTATGGGCCCCGGCGGGGCCGTCAATTTTAAACGGATGGCCCGGGAGCACGGGGTTATCTACGAATTTTTAATGGGTGAATTCCGCCGCGTTGTGGGAAGGATTCTTGGTTTCCTGTCCCGCGCGGCCTACGTAAAAGACGGGCGGCCCCTTTTTTACGATGATCTGGAAACCGAAATTCTAAAATCCCGGCAGGAAAAAAACCCCGCGCTTACCGCGGAAAAAATGAAAGAAGATTTTAGGTACTGGGAAAATGTTCTTACCTTCCTTTCGGAAAACGACCGGAAACGGTTTCGGGTCCTCATGGCCCAGGAGGCGGCTGCGCTGGAACACAATATCCTGGATATGGTTACAGGAGGTAACACCATGGAATACAGAGATTCGCTGCGGCAATATATCGTTGAAAGGTGCGAGGAAATAGGGCTCTACAGCCCCCCAATGCCAGTCAAAATCAAAAAAACGATACAAAAGGCCTGTGAGAAGCTGGGTATCCCGCAGGAAGAAATTACAAGGGTTTATGACCGTTTTAATAGCATTATGGACGGCAAAAAGTACGAGGCCGTCATACGTTACAACGGCCCGCCGGATCCCTTTATCGGCGTCCTCCAGGAAATGATGCTTGAAACCGGTATAGGGGCGATTCTTTCCGGCATGCTCCTTGGCGAGGGCTATGAATCCGAAAAAGACTATATATCTCTTGAGGAGTGCGTCAAAAACGAACTGGAGAACATACGCGATCAACTTGAATCCGGAAGGTATCAGCAGATTGATCTCTTGAAGGTAAATAAACTGTACGCCGACCTTTCCCTGGTCCAAGGAATGCTGCCGGCCATAAAATTTTTAGGCGGCGGCAGTCTCGAAAGTAAAATCAAAGCCATTGAGTCCGTATCGTTTGATAATGACGCGATCCTGGAAGCGGTCATTCCGCTGCGGCGCGGTTATATGGACTGGAATACCAGTCAGGCTGTCTGGCGGATTAATCAGGACCTGCGCCCCGATGAATTTATGCTGCTATGGACTATAGACCAGGATTTTTTGGAGTTTTTGTTTGATGCATACGCGGACTAGAAAACGTGAAATGCTTCCCGTAATTTAATACGATTCTCGGGCGCCTTTTTGTGCGGCCCTTGGCGTACCGGCGCCGGGTAAAAGGCAACCGGCGCCGCGGCCGGGCGCCGCTTTTTTGGCGGGACAAAAAAACGCGGCCCCGCCGGGGCCGCGCCTTCCGTCATCCATATTGATTCACGCCGGCGCTTGATACACCGGTTTCCCGGCCGCGAAGATGCCCCTCCGCCCCCGCGACCGGGTTCTCCGCGTCAGCCGCCGAAGTGCCGCTTCAGGAGGCCCCGGAAACCGGCGCAGTGGCGGGCCTCGTCCCGGGCCATCTCGTGGACCGTATCGTGGATGGCGTCGTAGCCCCGCTCCTTGGCCCGCTTGGCGATGTCGGTCTTCCCCGCGCAGGCGCCGTGCTCGGCCTCCACCCGGAGTTCCAGGTTCTTTTTGGTGCTGGCGGTGACAACCTCGCCCAGAAGTTCGGCGAATTTGGCCGCGTGTTCGGCCTCCTCAAAGGCGTAACGCCTGTAGGCTTCGGCCACCTCGGGATAGCCCTCCCGTTCCGCCACCCGGCTCATGGCCAGGTACATGCCGACCTCGGAGCATTCCCCGTTGAAGTGGGCCCGGAGATCGTCCAGGATGTCCTGTTCCGCGCCCTTGGCCACACCGACCACGTGTTCAGCCGCAAAGCCGCCGCCGGCGCTCTGCTCCTTGAATTTGGCCGCCGGCGCCTTGCACTGGGGACAGGCCTCCGGGGGCTCCGCTCCGGTGTGCACATACCCGCAAACCTGGCATACCCAATTTTTCATACAACCCTCCATTCCCGGCGCCGCGGCGCCGGCTTATAAAATTTCACGGCCACAACCGTGTTGTCGACAAGTTACGGGGCCACAAGCGGCCGGGTCCGGCGAATCCCCCCGCCGGCACTCTCCGCAGAGGCCGTAAAACACGGTGCGGGCGGGTTCGATGCTAAGCCCCCGTTCCTCCCCCATTTCCCCGACGGCCTCTAAAATTTTGTCCGGAATTTCGTGAATATCAACGACCCGCCCGCAGCGGGAGCAGACAAAGTGGGAGTGGGGCTCCACCCGGCCGTCAAAACGCTCCTCCCCCCGGACAACCCCCAGAGAAATAAGCTCCCCCGCCTCCCGGAACAGGTTGATATTGCGGTAGACCGTCCCAAGGGAAAGAGCCGGTCTAGACGGTTTAAGCCGCTCGTACACCCAGCGGGCGCTGGGGTGGGAGACGGTAGAACGAATGGCCGCCAGGATCTCATCCCGCTTTTTTGAGTGTTTCCTGCCTTTCCCGCCGCGTTGCTCGGTCATATTTTAATAATAATAACTATTATTGATTTTGTCAAACAAAATAAGAGAAATTTTGAAAAATTTTTCCGAAAAGATTGAACTTATGAGTTTGGCCAAAAAGGTGACTGACAGCGCTTGACGTGAGGACAGCGCTTGCGGGTGGAAGCTGTTTTGGGCCATCGAGGACTTGAACCTCGGACCAAGAGATTATGAGTCTCCTGCTCTAACCAACTGAGCTAATGGCCCATTCTCCTACATTTATGTAGGCTTATTCTTTGTATTACGTTTAAACGCCTACCGATAATATATACGTTACATTATGCCTGACTGTCAAGGAGCCGGTATCCGAGTGTCATGACAGCATTTGAAATGTGGTTTCACTTCCCGACGGGAAACTGCAGAATACAGCCAAGCGCCGCGCACCGGTCCTGCTAAAGCCGGACCGCATTGGTTCAACTTGGGGGCATGCTCTGTGCGCGATGCGCCGCCACAGTGATGCAAGCCACCGGCATGGAGGCCGGCTGTATTCCTTGGAGTTTTGCTTCGCAAAACTCCGCAAGGTCAAACTGCCGCGCAGTTTGACCCGCGCAAGGGATTAGAGGGGCGCGTCAGCCCCAAAGGGGCTGCGCGTTCTCCGAGGACAGGGGCCCCGGAGAATGGAGCGTGGCAAGCGGAGCTTGCCTTAGCGGAACCCCGGCAAGCCCGGTTTTTTGCGCCGCGGAGCGGCGCAAAAAATGCGCCCAAACAAAAAACAAATGCACAATTATCCCGCTATTCCGCGGGCCCGCCGCTAAAACGTTGTCCAGACCGCCCCTTTTTCCGAACTTTCCACGCATTTGCCGGTGAACCTGACCCCGTCTATGCCCATCTGAAGGTCCGGGAAGTCCAGGTCCGC